>NZ_DAITON010000029.1:0-19822 GCF_036834105.1 Anoxybacillus sp.
TAAAATATATTAAATCTGTGTTTGAATCAATTTGTGCTTTAACCGTTGAAGAAGATGGAGTCGAATTTGATGTAAATAGAATGACCGTTGAACGAATCAAAGAGGACGCTAATTATGAAGGAGTGCGTATTAAAGTCTCAGCATCGCTTGGTAAAATAAGAAAGCAATTGCAATTAGATATTGGGTTTGGTGACGTCGTCATCCCAAAACCAAAAGAGATGAAGTACCCTACTTTATTAAACATGAATCCCCCTGAAATCCAAGTTTACTCCACTTATTCAGTAATAGCTGAAAAGTTCGAAGCGATGATCTCACTATCTGTTATTAACAGTCGAATGAAGGATTTTTATGATGTTTTCACGCTTCTATCAACTGAAAATTTCGATGGGCGTATTTTATGGGAAGCAATATTTGAAACGTTTCAGAGACGTGGAACAAATTTAGAAAAAGACCGTCCTATGTTTTTATGTTCTTTTGCAGAAGATGAGCGTCGAAACAAACAGTGGAAGGCATTTTTGCAAAGAATGGGTATAAAAGAAGATCTACACTTCTCCTTCGTCATGAGGAAGATTCGAGATTTTCTTTTTCCTGTATATGACTCCATTTTGAAAGAGGAAGAATATTTTAAAAAGTGGAATAAAATTACTCTTGAATGGGAGTAATCAAGAAGAAAACCGTTCGAAAATCAAAAACCATTAGGGTAGTTTAAACGAACTAAAAGAACCTGACTTTTTTGTCAGGCTCTTTTTTACTCGGCAATCTTTTCGATTTTTTCTAAGTTTCCGTTACGATCCATTTTGAAAATAGGTGGTTTAAATTCATCCTCTGAAATTTCCATTTGTCTTGCACGGTTAATGATGCGTGCCATCGTTCCGTAATCTTCGCGTAATTCTTCATTTTCTTTTTGAAGTTTTGTAAATTGTTGTTCTAGTTGTTTATATTGTTGTTGTAGTTGTTCGAGCTCAATCTTCAGCTGTTTATTTTCCACTAGCGCGGTTTCTTGTCCGATATACGATTGTTTTAAAGAGTGTAAAAAAGCAATGACATGATCAAGCGTCAAATGATCTGTTTCGACATGTTCATATTCATTTGCTTGCACTTCTAACGGTTCCATTCCTAACTCTTCAAGCGAAGGAACAGGTGGTGTATAAAGCGGCCGTTTTCGCAATGCGTGTTTATTTCCAAGTGCTCGCTGCCGTTGTTTTCGGAACTTTTTCGCCATTTGTAACGATTCTTCATATTGTTGGCGGACGACCGCATTCCAGCGAAACCCGCATGCCGCTGACGTACGATTCAACTTATCGCCCACTTCTTCAAACGCATTTAATTGCGTGCTCCCTTCGCGCACATGGCGCAACACCGTTTCAGCTAGCAATAAATCTTCTTCTTCAGTCCAAGCATCTTGTCGTTTTTTTGTCATGAAAAAAACCCCTTTCGCATTCTTTTACTTTCATAATCACCAAAAAACGAGAAATATATACTATTTTTAAAAGGAAATAGATGCAGCTTGCATTGTTCGCGCATACGCGTTAGAATACTCGTTAGCGAAAAGGAGTGAGGACGGTATGCAAAATGAATTTCGCGTCTGTGACGACTGTCAAGCGACGAATTTAAAAACGTTGTTGCCAAGGCTAAAAAAATTAGATCCGAACGCAACAATCGAAATTGGCTGCCAGTCTTATTGCGGTCCAGGTCGAAAAAAAGTGTTTGCGTTCGTCAACAATCGACCTGTATCAGCGATGACGGAAGACGAGTTAATCGAAAAAATTGCTGCGAAGTTGAAAAAATAAGGTGGCGGTTACCGATCAAGGGGCATTCTATGCGAGAGGAATGCCTTTTTTGTTTGATTTTGGTATATGTCATTGAAGGAAGTCTTTGTTTTTTTCATAGAACGCTCTATAATAAAGCTATGTTATGAACGGAAGAGAGGGAGAAGGATTGTATCCCAACGAAAAATTGAGCGAAGAGAAAGTGTTCAAAGATCCGGTGCACCGGTATGTGCATGTGCGTGATAAAGTCATTTGGGATTTAATTGGTACAAAAGAATTTCAACGGTTGCGTCGCATTAAACAGCTCGGTACAACGTATTTGACGTTTCACGGTGCCGAACATAGTCGTTTTAACCATTCGCTTGGTGTATATGAAATCGTGCGTCGCATCGTTGACGATGTGTTCGCTGGTCGTGCGGATTGGGATGAAAACGAGCGGCTGCTTTGTTTATGTGCCGCGCTTTTGCACGATTTAGGACATGGACCGTTTTCGCATTCGTTTGAAAAAGTGTTTCATCTTGATCATGAACAATTTACACGAGCGATTATTTTAGGCGATACAGAAGTCAACGCGGTGCTTCGTCGTGTATCGTTAGACTTTCCGAAAAAGGTTGCAGAAGTCATTGCGAAGACGTATGAAAATAAGCTCGTTGTTAGTCTCATTTCAAGCCAAATTGATGCGGATCGCATGGACTATTTATTGCGCGATGCATATTATACAGGCGTCAGCTATGGGCATTTTGATATGGAACGCATTTTGCGCGTGATGCGTCCACGCGAGGAGCAAGTCGTCATTAAACGAAGCGGCATGCACGCAGTAGAAGATTACATTATGAGCCGGTACCAAATGTATTGGCAGGTGTATTTCCATCCCGTGACGCGCAGTGCAGAAGTGATTTTGACGAAAATTTTGCATCGTGCGAAACATTTATATTTGACAGGCTATACATTTCAAACACCTCCTGTTCATTTCCAATCTCTTTTTCATGGACACGTGCAACTAGAAGACTACTTAAAATTAGATGAGGCGGTTACATTATATTATTTTCAACAATGGCAAGATGAACGAGATGCGATTTTAAGCGATTTATGCCGTCGTTTTATGAATCGTAATTTATTTAAATACGTCGAATTTCAACCGACGAATGAAGAAATGAAAAAGTTGATGGAACTGACGACGTTGTTTAAAAAAGCGGGCATTGATCCGGATTATTATTTAGTCGTTGACTCCTCATCCGATCTTCCGTACGACTTTTATCGTCCGGGGGAAGAAGAAGAAAGGCTTCCCATTTATTTGTTAATGCCAAGCGGGGAGTTACGCGAATTGTCGCGGGAATCGACGATCGTTGATGCGATTTCAGGCAAACGTCGCACCGATCATAAATTATATTTTCCACAAGATTTTCTTGATGACTTATCGACAAAACGAAACGTGAAGAAAAAAATAAAACAACTTTTATATGAATAGGAGATGGGGACGTTGCTTTTCGAACATGCGAAAATGTTGAAAGCGTTAGCGGCAGTCGGGGAGATTGTTGGACGAAAAAAGCTGCAAAAAATGATTTACATTGCGAAAAAAATGAACTTTCCTTTTTACGAAAAATTTGATTTTCATTTTTACGGCCCGTATTCGGAAGAGTTGACATTGCGCATTGAAGAGTTATGTAACGTCGGGTTTGTGCAAGAAATGAGAGAGAAAAAAGGCGGATATTATCAATATCGTTATGCGTTGACGGAAGCGGGCAAGCAATTTTTAACGCATTACAATTTGGACATGCCTGATTTAGATGTTTGTTTGCGCAGTTTAAATGAACAAAGCGCGAGATTTTTAGAGCTTGTTTCTACTATTCTTTATTTTGAAGATTTAAGTAAAGATGAAGTGAAAGAAAAAGTATTTACATTAAAAAGCAAACAACGATACACGGAAGAAGAAATGGAAGAAGCGTATCGTTACATCGAACAGTTACGCACACAAGCGTACATAAAAAGCTGACAGCCCCCTGTCAGCTTTCGTCGCTTAATCGTTTTCCGCCAATGGCGTAATGATTTTTAGACATTTCTTCAATAAAAACGACGATTTTTTCTTTCGGTGCACCTGTCGTTTCCGCAACGGCTTCTGTTACTTTTTCGACGAGTGCTCGTTTTTGTTCTTCTGTGCGACCTTCAAGCATTTTTACTGTTACATATGGCATCGTGATCGCCCCTTTCTCCTTTATTCACAATCGTTATTATATCACGCATCGACCGTTGTCAGTAGTGCTTCCGCCTGTTTTTCGTGTATAATAATGAAAAAATGAAAAAAGTTTGAAAAGGAGAAGGAACGTGGACCAATTTTTAGCATATCCAATTCGAGAAATACCGTATGTCGTGTTGGCGCTTGCGATTGCATTTTCTGTTCATGAGTTTGCGCACGCATACGTGGCGTATAAATTTGGTGACCCGACGGCGAAACAACAAGGAAGACTAACGTTGTCGCCGCTTGCTCATTTAGACATATTAGGAACGTTGCTTATTTTCATTGCCGGATTTGGTTGGGCGCGTCCGGTACCTGTGAATCGCGGTTATTTTCGTCATCCGCGTCTAGCGGGCATTCTCGTTTCTGTTGCCGGTCCGCTCAGCAATTTGTTGCTTGCGGCTATCGGCTTCGCTTTATGGTATGCGATGATTCGCATCGGTGTATTTGATTTTATTCCGGTATGGTTTCGTGACGGATTGTATCAGTTTTTTGAAATTTATATCGGACTGAATATTTTATTGTTCGTTTTTAACTTATTGCCGTTTCCACCGCTTGATGGATATCGCATCGTCGAAGACTTGGCGCCGATGCATGTGCGTGCGAAAATGACGCAATTTGAAAATTACGGGGCACTCATCTTTTTAATTCTTATTTTTACGCCGTTAGATCGATATACGATTCAGCCGGTTTTTCATGTCGCCATTCCAGCTGTTGCCCAATGGCTACAAAGTATATTTTCAACGCTTATTTTATGATGAAAGGATGAACGATTGTGGAAGAGAAAAAAAAGCCGATGTTTAATATTATTAAAAAAGAGCCGAAAGTGCACGGAACGTTCGGCACAGGGGTACTCAGTCTCGCAAACGTTTCGCCGGTCATTATCGATGTCGAAGCTGGCGAGGCGTTCATTGATATGGGAGCGATGCATGCGCGCAGTGTCGTCGAAAAGGGAATTAAATTTACTCCGAATCGCGATGAAGTGCCAAACGGCAAGCCGTATTGGCTCGTATGGGTAACGGTCGATCAGGCGGAAGAAGGGGCGTATTATGCGGGGGTGACAGCATGCGAAATGACGGTTGATCGCGAAGTGCGCCGCGGGTATAAATCGCTTCCTGAGCACGTCAATCGCATGGACAAATCGTTAAAGCGCCATATTATTGTTGACCATATGGATGAGCGGTCAAAAGAAGTATTAGCTTCATTTTTACAAAAGCATAACCGCGACATGTGGGACCGTTCGAGCGAGGAGTTAAAACGACAGCTTCAAAATCATGGATAAAATGTGACGGTTTTGTGAACGAAAATAGGTCTATACTTGTCGTTGAGTGGGAAAAGGAGTAAACTAAAGGTACAAATGTAACACATGATAAAACTAGGACACATAAACGCCCAAGCATATGAGCTTGGGCGTTTATGTTTAAAACCAATCGAACAGTCGTTTAAACCACGAATCTTTTTCTTTTTGTTTCTTCTTCTTTTTCTTTTCAGCTGGATGGTCTTTGCAGTAGTCGGTTGGCTCGGTGCCGACGACATAATAGCTTAACCGTTTTATCGGACAAGCGGTTGTCGCAAGCTTCCCGCTATGAGGATCGACATATACACCAATGACCCCTTCCGGCGGTTCGGACGTCGCGACCTTTCTTCCACGTAAACTATCTTCCATGAAATTGACCCAAATATGTTTCGCATATTGTTTTTCATCGGTGCGATCAATCGTTTTGTCGCGGTCGTATCCTGTCCAAACGGTTGTGACGAGCTGCGGCGTATAACCGATCATCCAACTGTCTGTTTTCGTCGTCCCTGATTTGCCAGCATAAGGGCGAGTGATGCGCGGAATGATCGATTGCCCTGTCACAGAAGCATAGTCATTTAACGTTGGATCAAACATGCCGGTCATTAAGTGCGTCGTCACAAAAGCAAGCGCTGGATCGAGTATTTGTTCATCGCTTCGCCGTTGTTCGTATAGCACTTTTCCTTCGTAATTCGTCACTTTTTTTATAAATATCGGCTCGACTTTTTTTCCGCCGTTAGCGATAATGCTGTAGGCGCGCGCCATATCAATGACTTTAACGGGCGCTGTACCGAGCGCGAGCGACGGCACTTGTTTCAGTTTGCTTGTGATGCCAAGTTGTTTCGCGATGTCAACAAGCTTTTCTTGTCCGAGTAACAAATGTGTTTTTACAGCATAGACGTTATCGGAAAGAGCAATCGCTTGGGCAAGCGTAATCGTATCGTTCGCGTAGTAGTTGTTAAAGTTGCGCGGTGTATACGTCGAGCCGTCTTCTAGCGTAAACGTCGTCGCCTCGCTCCGCAATAGCGTCGATGGTGTAAACCCATGTTGGAGCGCCACATAGTATAAAAACGGTTTAAATGTTGAGCCGGGTTGACGTTCTGCCTGTGTCGCGCGATTAAACGGGCTTTTTTCATAGTCGCGCCCTCCGACAAGTGCTTTCACTTCGCCTGTTTTCGGCTCCATGGCGACAAGCGCCACTTGAATGTTTGACTGCGAATGAATCGTTTCTTTTATTTTTGCTTCTGCGATTGCTTGCATGTCGATATCGAGCGTTGTATACACACGCAATCCGCCCATTTCAATCGTTTCTTCATCGAGTCCAAGCACCGTTTTCAACATATGTTTGACTGCATCTTGAAAATATGGGGCAATCGTTTTTGTTTTCATTTGCTCGCCGTTTGAGAAATGAAGCGGCTCGTTCGCAGCTTGTTTAGCTTCTTTTTTTGATAAAACATTTGCCTCAACCATCGCTTGCAAAACGATGCGTTGGCGCTTTTTTGCTCGCTCCATATCGACAAGCGGGGAATAGTAGCTCGGTCCTTTCGGGATCCCAGCAAGCATCGCCGCTTCCGCCACCGTCAATTCACGGGCGGATTTTCCGAAATAAAAATTTGCGGCTGCCTCAATTCCATATACGCCATGTCCGTAGTAAATCGTGTTTAAATATCCTTCTAAAATGTCTTCTTTATCGTAGTTTGCTTCAAACTGGACGGTATATAGCGCTTCTTGTATTTTGCGCCACCACGTTTTTTCGTAGCTTAAAAATAAATTGCGCGCATATTGTTGCGTAATCGTACTTGCTCCTTGCACTTTCCCCATCGCTTTCATATTCGCAACGATCGCTCCGGCAATTCGCTTAAAGTCGAAACCGTAATGCTCGAAAAATTTTCGGTCTTCTATCGCAATCGTTGCATCAATGGCGTGTTGCGACATATCGGATAGATGAATCCAATATCTTTTTCCGCCGTAATGGTTTTCCCCAATTTTTGTGCCGTCTTCCGCATAAAAAATCGTTGATTGCGGAACGGCTAAAGGAGGAGGGCCTTTCCATTTGGCAAATATAATGAGACCTGCGATCGTAAGCGTGCATAATAAGCTGCCAATAAAAGCGAGCCAAAGAAATAGCCGCATATATTTAAACGTTCGTTTCCATCGTTCGATGGCAATCATCTCCATAGCCATCACCTCATTTTTTACGTTTAAAATTAGTATGAAAACATTTTTATTTTTTTAAACGTTTTCTAGCAATTTTTACTTGAAATTTTGCTAGATTGCTCTATACTTTTTCATGTTTAGCATTTTATTTTTTGGGCATGATAAGCGGTGCATTATTGACGAAAGGGTGTTCAATATGGAACTTTGGTTTACTGAAAAACAGACGGACAACTTTGGGATTACAGCACGAATTAAACGCACTTTACATACAGAGCAAACGGAATTCCAAAAGCTCGATATGGTTGAAACAGAACAATTCGGCAACATGCTTATTTTAGACGGAATGGTGATGACAACGCAAAAAGATGAGTTCGTCTATCATGAAATGGTTGCGCACGTTCCGCTATTTACGCATCCGAATCCAGAAAACGTTCTTGTCGTTGGCGGTGGAGACGGCGGCGTCATTCGCGAAGTGTTAAAGCATCCAAGCGTGAAAAAAGCGACGCTTGTTGAAATTGACGGAAAAGTCATCGAGTATTCGAAAAAATATTTGCCAGAAATCGCTGGTCAATTAGACGATCCCCGTGTTGAAGTGAAAGTGGACGACGGCTTTATGCACATTGCGCAAAGCGAAAACGAATACGACGTCATTATGGTTGACTCGACAGAGCCAGTCGGTCCAGCGGTCAATCTATTTACAAAAGGGTTTTATGCAGGCATTGCGAAAGCGTTAAAAGACGACGGCATTTTTGTTGCGCAAACAGACAATCCGTGGTTTAAAGCGGATTTAATTCGCACTGTTCAACGCGATGTGCGCGAAATTTTCCCGATTACACGTCTATATATCGCGAACATTCCAACGTATCCGAGCGGCATGTGGACGTTTACACTCGGTTCGAAAAAATATGATCCGCTTGAAGTAAGCGAAGAGCGCTTCCACGACATTGAAACGAAATACTATACAAAACAGCTTCATAAAGCGTGCTTCGTATTGCCGAAATTTGTTGAAGACTTAGTGAAGTAAGGGGAGAAAACGATGCGATTTGATGAAGCGTATTCTGGCAACGTATTTATTAAAAGCCATCCAAATTTTGAAGAAAGCCAAGCGGTTATTTATGGGATGCCAATGGACTGGACAGTTAGCTATCGCCCAGGCTCTCGCTTCGGTCCGGCGCGCATTCGTGAAGTGTCGATCGGGCTTGAGGAATACAGCCCGTATTTAGACCGTGAGCTCGATGAAGTGAAATATTTTGATGCGGGTGACATTCCTTTACCGTTCGGTAACGCGCAACGCAGTTTAGATATGATTGAACAGTTTGTCGATCGCATATTGGAAGCGGGAAAGTTTCCGCTCGGTCTTGGCGGAGAGCATTTAGTGTCTTGGCCGGTGATGAAGGCGGTATATAAAAAGTATCCCGATTTAGCGATTATTCATATGGATGCCCATACGGATTTGCGCGAGCATTATGAAGGCGAGCCGTTGTCGCATTCTACGCCAATTCGTAAAATTGCGGAACTCATTGGGCCGAAAAACGTATATTCTTTCGGTATTCGTTCAGGAATGAAAGAAGAATTTGAGTGGGCGAAACAAAACGAGATGTATATTGCGAAATTTGACGTGCTTGAACCGTTAAAAGAAGTGCTTCCAACGCTTGCAGGTCGTCCGGTATATGTTACGATCGACATTGACGTATTAGATCCAGCGCATGCGCCGGGAACAGGAACAGTCGATGCTGGCGGCATTACGTCAAAAGAACTATTAGCTGCGATTCACGCGATCGCTCGTTCCGATGTGCGCGTTGTCGGAGCAGATTTAGTCGAAGTGGCGCCGGTATATGACCACTCTGAACAAACAGCCAACACAGCAAGCAAGCTTGTACGCGAAATGCTTCTCGGTTGGGTGAAATAAAGACGAAAATCCCTGTCTGCGCGACAGGGATTTTTTGAAGAAAATGAATGAATAATCTTTTGTATATATGATCCATACTTTTTTATGTTTATACAGTTTTGTTCATTATTCATGATGATGAATAATGAAGCTAATGATAGAACTTTTTTTAACGTCGTTATTCATTTTTATATACTTTTCTACATAAAAAACAAGTATATGGTATAAAAAGTAACCGATCCAGATCCCCAACGTATTCATCAAAATGTCATTAATATCTATAATCCGCTCGGAATATGATGTTAAAAAAAATTGGAGTAATTGCCCGCCTTCAATGATAATCGGAACAAAAATGCTCCAAAAGATCATTTTTTTACTACTTATTTTTCTTATGAGAGGAAATATAAATCCAAAAGGAATGGTCATAAAAATATTTAATATATAGTTGATAAAAGTGCGATTCAAATTAATCAGAGGGACGATATTTATTACTTCATCCATGTTTTGCTTAAAGGGAACATGAGTAAATAAAGTGATAGGGAATTGTGTATATCTAATCAGTAAACATATATACAGATAGAAAGATGATAAAAAAAAGAAACGTATAGGCTCTTTGCTGAATCTCAACCATATGAGCGATACACCTACAATAAAAACCATAACAAAAATAGGACCTTCGAAATATATTCTCATTGAGTATCACCTTGCAAGAAATATTTTTTAATAAAAAGTTTAAAAAGTTTCTATGGTGTAGATAATGTACCGCTGCCGACTATTTTCCATCCATTATTGCTTTTTACTATAACTAAATAGTATCTCGAAGAATCAGAATCTAATTTTGATGGGAAAGATTCTTTTATTTCTGCCACATTATTTTTATCATTATTTTTTGATACATAATGATTCACACACCCATAGCTAGTATCAAACCCTGTTTTTTCTCTGTAAAGGCAATAAGTTACTGTTTCTCCTGGTGGGGTAACGCCGTCAGCCCAGTTTTCCTTGCTGCCATTGTAAAAAGCGTGACCATCTATTGTAGCCGTCCCTTTCCTTAAACTGTGGTATATTCCGTTAGCTTTTCCATCAACTATATAAACAGCACTATACGAATAAGAAGAGGATATCGCCGATACAATTACAGGGGTTAATGTCGCAATCGATATGATAAGCACAACAGATATTGTGCAAATTCTTGCTCTCATCATTATGACCTCCTAAGTTTTCATCATTTTCCTTTATTATAAAGTTTTTTTCTATACATGTATATCCGTATATTCCACAATTTTTTATTTTTAAATTAATATGGTTCATCACCAAAAGATGTACTTGACAAGTGATACGCTTCCCTAAACAAGAATGTGCAAAAATCATTGATTTGCTGATTGTTTCTCACAAGCTTCGGTAGAGCGTATTACAAAAAATCAAGTACAACTTTTGGTGGAGAGTCATTAATATAAAATTTTGTTTTTTAATTCTAAATTGCACATTACTGCCTGAGCTACTGTGTGCATTCAACTTTTTTCTAGGTTGAAAAATTTTAATTAATTTGTTTAAAAATATTAAAAATTTTAATGAAAAGCATTCAAAAGTATAGTTATTTTTGTTATTATAAGTAGGAGGTGATGAGATGAAAGCGAAAGAAGTATTAGAGTTGTTGCAAATATCAAGACCAACGCTCACTAAATATGTAAAAGAAGGAATCATAAAAGTCCATGTCTTGCCTAACGGAAGATATGATTATGACAAAGAAAGTGTATATCAATTGTTTAATAAAGGCGTGGAAAGAAAAACATATATCTACGCCAGAGTTTCTACACCAAAACAGAAAGCCGATTTAGAAAATCAAATTCAGATGCTAAAACAATTTTGTTTTGCGAATGGCTATTCTGTATCCAAAGTTTTTTCAGATATTGCAAGTGGCATCAGTTTTGAAAAGAGAAAAGACTTTTTTCGTATGCTTGATGATGTGTTGGCTGGAAAAGTTGAAAGAGTTGTCATTAGTTACAAAGATCGGTTGAGTAGAGTGGGTTTTGAATTATTTCACCATTTGTTTAAAAAATACCATTGTGAAATTGTTGTGATGAGCGAAGTGGGTTCTGAAAAATTAGACAGCGAGGAAATATTTGAAGAAATCATCAGCCTGTTGCATTGTTATTCCATGAAGATGTACAGCAAAAGAAAAGGCGAGAAGATCAAGCAAATATTAAGCGAAGGAGAACTTCCGTCATGATGGCGAATCGAGTGGAAAGGCATATGATTTGCGCCACTCATCCGTATTATCCGATGATCGACGAGTATTGTTTTCGGTCAAAAAACTTGTACAACTTCGCCAACTATCAAGTGAGGCAAACGTTTTTTCAACACGGCACGTATCTTTCTTACAACAAGCTAGACAAGCTGCTGAAAACAGAAGGGATGGATACAGACTATCGAGCGATGCCAATGGCTCAATGTGCCCAACAAACGTTAAGAATGTTGCATCAAAATTGGCAATCATTTTTTAAGTCGATGAAAGATTGGACAAAAAACAAAGACAAATATACAGGCAGACCGAAACCGCCCAAATATCTCAAAAAAGACGGACGATATGTACTTGTGCTAACGAATCAATCATGCAAAGTCGTCGATGATCATATAATATTTCCTATCTGTTTTCAAGGGTTTCGGTTAAAGACAAACATGAAAGGGAAGCTACAACAAGTCCGATTCATTCCGAAACACCGCCATATCATCGTCGAAGTCGTTTACAAAATTCCTATCCCAGCGCAAAAACAAGATCACAACAGATATATCAGTATTGATTTAGGTTTAGATAACTTCGCAACCATTGTGAACAATGTGGGGAAACAACCGATCGTGATCAATGGTAAAGGTCTAAAATCCGTCAATCAATACTACAACAAACAGATGAGCCACTACCGCAAAGTAGCGAAACAGATGAATGGACTCGATTGGACAAAACGAATGAGCAAAATGACAGAAAAACGAAACCGCATCGTAGAAAACTTTATGCACCAAGCGAGTGCCTTTGTCATCAAACATGCGCTGGCTTTAGACTGCGATACGATTGTGGTGGGGATGAATAAAGATTGGAAGCGTGAAGTCCATCTCGGAAAGCGCACAAATCAAGCGTTCGTTCACATTCCGTATCAAACGTTTCTTCATCAGTTGCAGTACAAAGCGGTACAGCATGGCATTCGTGTCATCGTGACAGAAGAAAGCTATACATCGAAATGCAGTTTTTTAGACATGGAAGAAATGAAGAAACAAAAGGAATACAAAGGAACGCGCATCAAGCGTGGGCTGTTTCAATCTGAAAACGGAACGCTCATCCACGCAGATGTCAATGGGGCATACAACATCATGAGAAAAGTATTCCCAAAGGCGTTTGCCAATGGGATAGTGGGTGTGGGGTTACACCCGATCCGAGTACATGTCGCTTAAACGACGTGGACGGATAAACAATTTTGTTAAAATCTTTCCCATGATTTTATGATTTTAATAAAATTGATAACCTACTTAACTACAGTCACAACAACAGCGAGGGTGTGGGGAAGGTGAACGGAATACCGATACAACTAAAGCAAGTGACAGAAATTCGTGATGGCGTGCGAAAAGAAATTGTTGTCATCGAGGCAAATGGTTTATACTACTTAAAAGGAGATGCGACGTATGTGACGTTTGAAGAGACGCATGAAGGAGAAACGATTAAAAACGTCGTAAAAATCGCCAATGATGAAGTTGTCGTGCTTCGCTCTGGTGCCATTTCGATGCGCCATACGTTTCGTAAACAGTCGGAAACGATCGGCACGTACGAAAGCCCAGTGGCGCGCTGGGAAATGAAAACAAAAACAGAACAAGTGCTGTATCAGTATAACGAGAAAACGAAAAAAGGGCAGTTGTTTTTTTCTTACATACTTCACTTATCAGGGAAACATGTTGGTCGTCATGCGGTGACGATTTCGTTTAAGGAGGCAAAGCGATGAATATTGTTGAACAAATGAAACAAAAGTTAAAAGAAGAAATAAAAGAAGCGGTCATTCGTTCAGGGGTCGCGACAGAAGCAGACGTGCCAAGCGTCATTTTAGAGACACCGAAAGATAAAGCGCACGGTGATTATTCAACAAATGTCGCCATGCAGTTAGCGCGCGTGGCGAAAAAGGCGCCGCGTATGATTGCGGAAGACATCGTTCGTCATTTTAACGGTGAAGCTGTGTTCGTGAAAAAAGTAGACATTGCTGGACCAGGATTTATTAATTTTTACATGGACAATCGTTATTTAACAGAGCTCGTTCCCGCCATTTTACAAGCAGGGGACGCATACGGTGAAACAAACGTCGGTCAAGGTCAAAAAGTGCAAGTTGAGTTTGTTTCAGCAAACCCAACAGGTAGTTTACATTTAGGACATGCTCGTGGAGCAGCGGTTGGCGATTCATTATGCAACATTTTGAAAAAAGCAGGCTTTGATGTTACGCGTGAATATTACATTAACGATGCCGGCAATCAAATTGCCAACTTAGCGAAATCGGTAGAAGCACGTTATTTTCAAGCGCTCGGAATCGAGAAAGATATGCCGGAAGATGGATATTTCGGTGAAGATATTATTGAATTAGGGAAAAAGCTAGCGGAAGAACATGGCGACAAATTTGTCACGCTTGATGAACAAGAACGGCTTCAGCTGTTCCGTGAGTACGGATTAGCGTTTGAAATGGATAAAATTAAAAAAGATTTAGCAGACTTCCGCGTCACATTTGACGTTTGGTATTCGGAGACGTCGCTTTATAATAACGGAAAAATCGATAAAGCGCTTGAAACGTTACGTGAAAAAGGTCATATTTATGAACAAGATGGCGCGACATGGTTCCGCTCGACGACATTCGGCGACGACAAAGACCGTGTGCTCATTAAGCAAGATGGAACGTACACATATTTATTACCAGATATCGCATACCATCAAGATAAACTTGAGCGCGGCTTTGAAAAAATTATTAACATTTGGGGAGCGGATCATCACGGTTATATTCCGCGCATGAAGGCGGCGATCGCTGCGCTCGGGTACGATCCGGATGTATTAGAAGTTGAAATTATTCAGCTCGTCAGTTTATATCAAAACGGTGAAAAAGTGCGCATGAGCAAGCGGACAGGAAAGGCGGTGACGTTGCGTGACTTAATGGAAGAAGTCGGATTAGACGCAACGCGCTATTTCTTCGCGATGCGCTCATCGGATACGCATTTAGATTTCGATATGGATTTAGCCGTATCGCAATCGAACGAAAACCCTGTGTATTATGCGCAATATGCTCATGCACGCGTATGCAGCATGCTGCGTCAAGGCGAGGAACAAGGATGGCGTTATGACGGTGATTTGTCATTCACATACGAATTAGCGGAAAAAGAAATTGACTTATTGAAAAAGCTAGGGGAATTTCCTTCCGCTGTGGCAGAGGCAGCTGTGAAACGTTCACCACATCGCATGACGAACTACATTTTTGATCTCGCATCGGCACTTCATAGTTTTTACAATGCAGAAAAAGTGCTTGATGCAGCGAACGTTGAAAAAAGCCGCGCCCGCCTAGCGCTCATGAAAGCGGTGCAAATTACATTAAAAAATGCTTTAGCGCTCGTTGGAGTACATGCGCCAGAAAAAATGTAATACGAAAGCCCTTCTCGGTCGAGAAGGGCTTTTTATAGTAATGGAGACAACATCGTTGCAACGGCTTCTTTGAAGCGATGAAGCCACGATTGCTTACGGAAATATTCCGCTGTCAACAATGTAGATGTGTCGATATCGCGAGCGATCGTTTGTTTCACATGTTGAATAAACGGTTTGTCATATATATAACAATTCATCTCGTAATTGATAAACAAACTGCGGCGATCGAAATTTGCGGTGCCGATATCACATATGTCATCATCAATGACGATCACTTTTGCATGGTAAAACCCGTTATAAAACTGATAAATATGAGCGCCTGCATGAAGAAGCTGACGAAAATAAGGGAATGAAGCTTCTTTCACAAACGGATGATCCGCTTGGATCGGTGCGATAACCGTTAGTTGCACCCCACGCTTTATCGCTTCCAAAAGAGCATTCATCATTTTTTTACTCGGGATAAAGTACGGAGTACCGATGACGATCTCCCGTTTGGCGTGCTTGATGAGCTCAATAAACTCCTCTTCCAAATACGCCCCGTTTGTCGGAAGAAATCGATGTTTTACCGCTCCTTTTTGAAGAGATGGGAAATATCGTTCATCATCTCCAAACGATGGCCCCGTTGCTTCTTTCCAATCTTCTGCGAACTGCCGTTGTAAATCAGCCACCCCTTCCCCCGTTATTTTTAAATGACAGTCGCGCCAATGGCCAAACTTCGGATCTTGACCGATATATTCTTTTCCGACGTTAAACCCGCCTAAATAGCCGATTTTTCCGTCAATGACAGTAATTTTGCGATGATTTCGCTCGTTTAGCTTATAGAAAAAAAACGGCAATGTCGGACGGTTCGCAAAGGCGAATTGCCCGCTTTTTTGTCGAAGGGAAGACGGTAGTCCGAAACTTCCGACCCAATCGACGAGCAGACGCACTTCTACCCCTTCATTTACCTTTTGTTCAAGTAAAGAAAAAAAGCGTTGTCCCATTTCATCATCGCGCACGATATAAAATAAAATGTGAATATGATGTTTTGCTCGTTCTAACTCTGCAAAGTAATCATCGAACAGCGTTTCACCCGTCGTAAATAGCGTGATATCGCTTTGTCGTTCGATGCCGATTTTTTTCCGTGCGGCATTTTTTGCAACTTTGTCTCCCCATTTATAATCAAGTAAAAGAAGAAACAATAAAATGATAACAATGACGAGCCAGCGCAATGTCTTCACTCCTTTCGTTGTCGTAGTTTCCCCAAAAAGAAAATAAAAAATAAGAAAAAATATTGACTGAATGCTCATTCATTATATAATGAAAGTAAGTTTGTTCAGAAAATTTATTTTATTTTCACAACAAAGGGGGAAGAGTATCGTGCTTTGGTTGAACTGGATCGCTTTTTTACTTGTGACAGCGTACGCCGTTCATTTATTCGTGTATCTCGTCAAAACGCGCATCGCCTATATTAAGCTAGGGAAAAAAGTGGAGTTTGATGGGAAAGTAAAAGAGCGTCTGCAAAACATATGGGTGAACGTCTTTGGGCAAAAAAAGCTGTTAAAAGACAGAAAAAGCGGCATTATTCACGTCATGTTCTTTTACGGCTTTATTCTCGTACAGTTTGGTGCCATTGATTTCATCATTAAAGGGCTTATCCCAGGGGCGCACTTGCCGCTCGGACCGCTGTATCCAGCGTTTACGTTTTTCCAAGAAATTGTGACATTACTTATTTTAGTGGCTGTTTTATGGGCGTTTTATCGTCGCTACATTGAAAAGCTTGTCCGTTTAAAGCGCGATTTGAAAGCAGGGCTTGTGCTCATTTTTATCGGTGGACTTATGCTTTCCGTGTTGTTCGGTAACGGCATGGGCCGCATTTGGCATAGCGAAGGGACGTCGTGGAGCGAGCCTGTCGCTTCAGCCATTGCCCTCGCGTTTGGCTGGGTAGGGGAAACAGGTGCGGCGGTATTGTTTTTTGTCGCTTGGTGGGTGCACTTGCTTATTTTATTAACGTTTTTAGTGTACGTGCCACAATCGAAACATGCGCATTTAATCGCTGGGCCAGTTAATGTCTTTTTCAGCCGATTAACGCGGCCAAAACTTGAAAAAATCAACTTTGAAGACGAAACACAAGAATCGTTTGGCGTTGGTAAAATCGAAGACTTTAAGCAAACCCAACTGATCGATTTATATGCCTGTGTGGAATGCGGGCGCTGTACAAACATGTGCCCTGCAACAGGAACAGGAAAAATGTTATCGCCGATGGACCTCATTTTAAAATTGCGCGACCATTTAACAGAAAAAGGGGCAGCGATTACATCGAAAGCTCCTTGGGTGCCAACGTTTGCGTTTGCTAACACGAAAGGGAACCAGCTCGCTTTCATGGCGCAAGGAATGCAAGAACAAGCGGCAACGATCGAACTGCCAAACTTAATTGGCGATGTCATTACCGAGGAAGAAATTTGGGCATGTACGACGTGCCGCAACTGTGAAGATCAATGTCCGGTCATGAATGAACACGTCGATAAAATTATTGATTTGCGCCGCTATCTCGTACTAACAGAAGGAAAGTTAAATCCAGATGCGCAACGGGCGATGACGAATATTGAACGCCAAGGAAATCCGTGGGGACTAAACCGAAAAGAAAAAGAAAACTGGCGCGAATTGCGTGAAGATGTACGCATTCCGACAGTAAAAGAAATGCAAAAAGCAGGGGAAGAATTCGAATATTTATTCTGGGTTGGTTCGATGGGATCGTTTGATAATCGAAGCCAAAAAATTGCGCTAGCTTTTGCGCGCTTACTAAACGAGGCAGGGGTGAAATTTGCGATTTTAGGCAATAAGGAGAAAAACTCTGGCGATACGCCACGCCGTTTAGGAAATGAATTTTTATTCCAAGAATTAGCGACAGCGAATATTTCAGAGTTTGAAAAAGCAGGTGTGAAAAAAATTGTGACGATTGACCCTCATGCGTATAACACATTTAAAAATGAATACCCGGATTTCGGATTTGAAGCGGAAGTATATCACCATACGGAGCTATTAGCGAAGCTCGTTGCCGAAGGTCGTCTCGTTCCGAAATATGAAGTAAACGAGGTCGTTACATTCCACGACTCGTGTTATTTAGGTAGATACAACGACGTATACGATGCGCCGCGTCAAATATTGAAAGCGATTCCGGGAGTAAAACTCGTCGAAATGGCACGTCATCGCGAGATCGGTATGTGTTGTGGTGCAGGCGGTGGATTAATGTGGATGGAAGAAACGACAGGCACGCGCATTAACGTGGCGCGGACAGAACAAGCGCTTGAGGTGAATCCGACAGTTATTAGCTCCGGCTGTCCGTACTGTTTAACGATGCTTTCGGATGGAACGAAAGCGAAAGAGGTCGAAGAAAAAGTAGGTACGTATGATGTAGCTGAACTGTTAGAAAAAGCTGTATTTGGCCCGGTTCATTAAAAATTCTAAAAAAAATAAATAGTTTTATTTTTAAGATATTTTAAGTATAATGAAAGCAATAGGAAGGTGTACGGTTGCGTGCGCCTTCTTTGCCCGTCCATAATTGAACGAGCGTTCGCTCAACATTTTTGAAAGGGCTTTCTTATTACGAAAAGGGGGAGAAACATGGGGAAAACGGTCATTGTTAGCGGGGTACGCACGCCATTCGGAAAGTTTGGTGGAAGTTTAAGCTCATTTAGCGCAGCGCAGCTCGGTGGAAAGGCGATCAAGGAGGCGTTAGTGCGCGCAAACGTTCGTGCAGAAGATGTCGATGAAGTCATTTTCGGCACGGTATTGCAAGGTGGACAAGGGCAGCTCCCATCGCGACAAGTCGCAAGAGAGGCAGGCATTCCGTGGGAGACGAAAACGGAGACGATCAACAAAGTGTGCGCCTCAGGGATGCGTAGCGTCACGCTCGGCGATCAAATTATTCGCGCAGGTGATGCCGATGTGATCGTGGCTGGGGGAATGGAATCGATGAGCAATGCGCCGTATATGTTGCCGAAAGCGCGCTGGGGATTGCGCATGGGAGATTCAACGGTAAAAGATATGATGGTATATGACGGATTGACATGCAGCTTTACAGGCGTGCATATGGGGATTTACGGAAGCGAAACAGCAAAAGAGTTAGGCATTACGCGCGAGGAGCAAGATCGTTGGGCGTATCGAAGCCATCAATTAGCGATTGCGGCGATCGAAAGCGGCAAATTGGCAGAAGAAATTGTCCCTGTCACCGTTCCACAACGAAAAGGAGAACCGATCACGGTAGCGGTTGATGAATCACCACGAAAGGATACATCGCTTGAAAAATTAGCGCAACTTGCACCAGTTTTTGATCCGACGGGAACGATTACCGCAGGCAATGCACCAGGGGTCAATGATGGGGCTGCCGCGCTCGTCTTAATGAGCGAAGAACGGGCGCAAAAGGAAGGTCTCACTCCGCTTGCGACGATTGTCGCACATGCGGCGATTGCGGTCGAGGCAAAAGATTTCCCAAAAACGCCAGGCATCGTCATCAATGAATTGTTGCGCAAAACAGGAAAAACAGTAAACGACATTGATTTATTTGAAATTAACGAAGCGTTTGCTTCCGTCGCTTTAGCGAGCATGAAAATTGCTGACTTGCCTGAAGAAAAAGTAAACGTCAATGGCGGCGCGATCGCGCTTGGGCACCCGATCGGAGCAAGTGGGGCGCGCATCATTATTACGCTTATTCACGAATTAAAACGTCGCGGAGGCGGCACTGGCATCGCAGCGATTTGCAGCGGTGGCGGTCAAGGCGATGCGATCATGATTGAAGTTTATTAACGGGGGATGGGGCGATGAAAAAAGTAATGGTTGTTGGCGCTGG
>NZ_DAITON010000030.1:0-19123 GCF_036834105.1 Anoxybacillus sp.
CGGTACCACCCTTATTGACTATGTACAATAGTCCACTCGACATTCGTAACGGGAATGACGCGCCGTGGCCTACTCGTCTTCGGCACGGAACTCCGGGGTGATCTTCATTCTTTCGCTTATGCCGAGCTTCCACCGCCCTCGGCTCGCTGAAATAAGCTGATGAAAGAACTACTGTCCCCTTCATCGTTTTTCCATGTATAACTGTACTCGATATTATAGGCAATAACGATGCCGCTCGTCAAGACTCCGTTATTTCTTGTATCGCTTCATCGTCGAGCTTGTAGTCTAATAAATGATCCCAGTCACCGCTGTTTAACATATCGAGCTGCGCTTCAATTAACATTTTGAAGCGGTTGCGAAACACTTTCGCTTGTCGCTTTAACTCTTCGACTTCCATTGAAATTTTCCGTGTTTTCGCGAGCGCTTCGCTAATGATGCGATCGGCGTTTTTCTCGGCTTCTTTAATGATGAGCTTCGCCTCTTTTTGCGCGTTTCGCTTTACTTCTTCCGCTGTTTCCTGCGCGATTAAAATCGATTTATTCAACGTCTCTTCAATATTTGTAAAGTAGTTCAGTTTTTCTGTTAGCTCCTTTACCTTCTCCTCGAGCTGTTTTTTTTCGCGTAACACCATTTCATAGTCTTTAATGACTTGATCTAAAAATTCATTTACCTCATCTTCATCATATCCACGAAAGCCCCGGCTAAATTCTTTATTATGAATATCTAACGGCGTCAACGGCATGTGGTCCACCTCCATCTTATGTACGTACCGTGTTATTCGACATGTTTTGCGAAAATCCTGCTTTTATTTCGTTTTTTCGACAACGATGCGCCACTTTTCTTTTTTCGTTTGCCCTGCAATCGTCTTTAGCCGGCATCGTCCATGTTGCCGAAGCGATAATAAATCGCCTTCCCGACATTCAGCAGACGGTTCATCGACAACTTTCCAGTTCAATTTTGCCCATCCTTGTTCGATAAGCGTCTGCACTTTTTGACGTGACAGACGGAACGCTTGTGCGAGCACGGCGTCGAGGCGAAGAGAAGACACGGTAATCGTCTCTTCCTCCCACGTTTCAGCCACGACGCGCATCTCCGACAACGGACGTTGTTGCAACGAAACAGAAGCATTGCGAATCGACGTCATATTCATCTGAACAAACGAAGCGATGTCGGAAGCGACAACAAACTGAACGACGTCATCGGCAATGACAATATCGCCAAACTTCTCGCGTTTCACACCGAGCGATAAAAGCGCACCAAGTACGTCGCGATGTTCAATCGTCACAAATTTTTTCGGATAACGCACAGAAAATAATGTCAGTTCAAAATCATCTTCTGTTGGCTCAATATACGGCGGATATAAAAGCGCTCGCTTCCGTTCAGCAAGAGGACACCCGCCAATAAACGATACGTTCACGTCATCGTGATGTCCGACGACGGTGCGAACGATTTGTTGCTCGCGCGGATCTAAAAACGGGGTAAGTTTTAGACGATATTGCATAGTCACGAGCCGTTTCCATTCGCACACAAGGTCAATGAAATGATGCTCTTCTTTACGGAAATGTTGGTAAATGTTCATTACAATCCTCTGCTGATCATATCTAATAACCCATAAACGCCTGCTGTCGCAAAACGCAACACAAGCAAGGCGACAATTGGGGAAATGTCGATCATCCCAATGGGCGGAATAAAGCGGCGAAACGGCTCTAAATACGGTTCACAAATGGTGGCGAAAAACTGCCCGACCTTTGTGTCGCGCGCATTTGGAAACCAAGACATTAAAATGTAAACAATAATCGCATACGAATATACTTGAATGATTGTCGCAATAATATTTGCAATATGATACATTTTACCACCTCTTTATCGTTGAGTCATCGTCGGACATGACCGAAATTGAACCGCTCACATCGACGTTATCTGGCGTGCATAAAAAAATGGTCGAGCCGACTTGCTGAATGTCTCCGCCAATCGCATATACTGTCCCGCTTAAAAAGTCAACGATGCGGCGCGCTTGATCGCGGTCGACACGATGAACGTTGACGACAACGGCACGGCGATTTTTTAAATGGTCGGCAATTTCTTGCACTTCCGCATACACGCGCGGCTCAAATAAAACGACTTTTGAAGATTTTTGCACGCTTTGTAAACTGACGACATTTTGTTTTTGCTCAGCTTTCGGTTGTTGCACGACTTCTTCTTGTTCGTATTCATCATCTTCCCATTTTTCTTCATCTAAATCAAAAAAGTCACGAATTTTTTTTACAAATCCCATTTACTCCACCTCCTCTTCGCCTACAAGGCATGTACCAAGACGGACGAACGTTGCCCCTTCTTCGACTGCAATGACGTAATCGTTTGACATTCCCATCGATAACTCTGTGCAAGGAGCATGCGGCCATTGTTTTTCTTGCACACGCTCTTTTAGTTCACGCAACTTTCGGAAACAGCGGCGAATCGTCGCCTCATCGTCCGTATATGGCGCCATCGTCATCAGTCCAACGACTTCAATACGTGGAAAAGCCGATAATGTTTCAATAAACGGCAATACGTCTTCCGGCGCTAGTCCATGTTTCGACTGCTCACCGGAAACATTTGCCTGCACAAAACATTTGACCGGCCGTTTTGCGCGCTTATCGATTTCTTCCGCTAGCGAAAGACGGTCAAGCGAATGAATGTAATCGACGTAATCAATGATTTGCTTCACTTTTCTTGATTGCAGCGTGCCGATGAAGTGCCACGTCGCTTGCTTTCCAATCGCTTCATACTTGTGCAAAAAGCCGTCCGCACGACTTTCGCCTAAGTGAACAACCCCAACTTCCACCGCTTCTTTTGCACGCGCGACGCTCACGTACTTCGTCACCGCCACAATTTGAACGTCGAATACGTTTCGCCCTGTTTTTTCACACGCTTCGGCGATGTTGTATTGAATTGTTTGTAAGTTATGTTTGACAGACATATGATCACCTCCAGCCAATAAGCGCCATCATTCTTCCTGTTTTTCCACCGTCGCGACGATGGGAGAAAAATAATGATCGCTCACAGCTTGTGCAATACGATGAAACAGCTATTTGTGGGATCGGTACTCCTGCTTCTTGCAACAGTTGCTTGTTCATTTCTTTTAAATCTAGGGCGTACTGTCCCTTACTTGTTTCATTATAAAGAGATGAAGTGGAATTGGCTAGCGCCTTTTGGACGAATGTGATGACGCGATCATCGACAACGTAACAACATCGGCCGATCGATGGACCGATCACGACGTGAATGTCTTGTACAGCGACCCCTTCCCTCGTCCACCGTTTCACCATTTGTCCAGCGATATTATGGACCGTTCCTTTCCAGCCAGCGTGGGCTACCCCAATGAGCTGCTTGCTTGGCGCAAAAAAGTAAAGCGGAACACAATCCGCAAAACAAAGCGCTAAAGTTAGCTGCCGCTCATTTGTATATAGCCCGTCTGTATGCGGCAACGCAGTGTCGTACGTGCGCACTCCTTTACCGGCATGCGCTTTCGTCACTTTTTCTACATGTACACCGTGCACTTGATCCGCGCATACCCATCGTTCTACTGAGAGACCGAGCTTTTCCGCGACGATTGTTCGGTTTTTATATACAGCATCGCAATGATCTTGCACATGCATACCTACATTTAACGTAGCAAACGGTTCATGGCTCACCCCGCCTTGCCTCGTCGTAAACGCAACGATGACATGTTCCCATCCATCAAACAAAAGCAATTGTTCGCTCACTTGGCGAAATATTTCATTCATCGTTCGACATCCTTTGTACAATTTTATCACTTTTTTTCCTATTTTATCACACCTTGCCGAAAACGTGAATTATTCATCGCCATCTAGTCGAACGAGAATGACATCTGCACCAACTTTTACAATGTCGCGCCACGGAATAATCATTTCATCTGCCCGTCCAAATAAGCCGAGCACCTTTCCTGTCCCGATAATAATAATCGCCTCAATTTGGCCGGTCGTTAAGTTAATATCAATATCCCCTATATTCCCAAGCCGTTTTCCGTTCGCAACATTGACGACATCTTTTTGTTGTAGTTCAGAAATTTTTACCATGTTTCTCCGCCCCTTTCTTTTTTCTATCTACTATATGTATGCGCAAGCTGTTCGTTGTAGTCATATGCGCAAAAAAGCCCCCATCTGTTTTCGATGGGGGCGTCCATTACGATTGAATGTTTTTGTTCATTTGCTTAATCGCAGCTTTCTCTAAACGGGATACTTGCGCTTGGGAAATCCCGATTTCCTCAGCCACTTCCATTTGCGTTTTTCCTTGAAAAAATCGTTTACGAATAATCATTTTTTCCCGTTCGTTTAAGCGGCGTAACCCTTCTTTTAAAGCAATTTCTTCAATCCAATGGGTATCGCGGTTTTTTTCGTCGCTCAGTTGATCCATGACATAAATCGGATCGCCGCCATCGTTGTAAATCGGTTCGAATAACGAAACGGGATCTTGAATCGCATCGAGGGCAAACACAATGTCTTCGTGCGGAACGTCTAAAATTTTGGCGATCTCTTCTGCCGTCGGCTCTTTTGCTGTTTCAGTCATGATTTTCTCTCGAACTTGAAGCGCTTTGTACGCAATATCGCGCAACGAGCGAGAAACACGAATCGGGTTATTATCACGTAAATATCGGCGAATTTCACCGATAATCATCGGAACCGCGTATGTGGAAAATTTTACATTTTGACTTAAGTCAAAGTTATCAATTGATTTCATAAGTCCGATACAGCCTACTTGAAACAAATCGTCGACATATTCACCACGATTGTTAAATCGCTGAATGACGCTTAATACGAGACGTAAATTCCCATTGATCAGCTTTTCGCGTGCGGATACATCCCCCGCTTGCATTTGCCGAAATAATTCACGCATTTCTTCGTTTTTTAATACAGGGAGTTTCGATGTATCAACGCCACAAATTTCAACTTTGTTTCTTGTCATGTCTTTCCCTCCTTGCAGGAGATGCTGTCAGCTTTCAGTATCTCCTTTGAAGGGAAAAATATGCATTACATCATTTTGTTAAACTCTTTTCGCAATCGTTTAATAATTCGCTTTTCTAAACGGGAAATGTACGATTGGGAAATGCCTAGTAAATCGGCAACGTCTTTTTGCGTTTTTTCTTCACCTCCACTTAATCCGAAGCGAAGTTCCATAATTTGTTTTTCGCGTTCACTTAATTGATCGAGAGCGCGAAACAGTAGGTTACGATCAATATTTGCCTCTAAATCTTTCGTAATGACGTCATCTTCTGTCCCTAATACATCGGATAATAACAATTCGTTTCCATCCCAATCGATGTTCAGCGGCTCATCAAATGATACTTCAGAGCGCACTTTATTGTTTCGTCGTAAATACATTAAAATTTCATTTTCAATACAGCGCGACGCATATGTAGCGAGTTTAATTTTTTTCTCTGGATTAAACGTATTGACGGCTTTAATTAATCCGATCGTGCCGATGCTAATTAAATCTTCGATGTTAATGCCCGTATTTTCAAATTTTCGAGCAATATATACGACGAGGCGAAGATTGCGTTCAATTAATAGCGAACGTGCCGTTTCATCTCCGAAAGGAAGTTTTTTTAACAATAGTTCTTCTTCTTCTTTTGTCAACGGTGGCGGGAGCGCTTCACTTCCGCCGATGTAATAAATTTCATCCGCTTTTAGCCCTAATTTTCTCAACAGTTTGTACCATACATACATGAGGCGTAATTTGAACAGTTTCATAAAAAACCTCCTTCTATTTCGGCGCATGCGGCCGTATGATAATAATAATTACGAAGCTTGCGACATGACGATATGTGGGTGAACGATGCATTTATATTCTCCATCGGCGGAAAGCGTCGCTGGAGAAAAACCGATGAGCGCTTTATTGACGGACATCCATCGCTTATCGTCCAACCATTGCACATCGTCTGGCTTGATCGCAACTAACAGCTGCTGCTCGACGCCGACGGCACGATATGGAATAAAACGCATGCGGCTAACCCATTCGCTCGGTATGTCGTCTGTGTACACGCACTTATGAATCATTTGTAAAACAGCAGCAGGCAACATATGTGCGAACGGTTGCCATTCGACGATCATGACTGGGGTGTTTGTGAGCGGATCGCGCAGCTGATTTCCGCTATCGACTAATCCTTTTAATAATACCGTTTGTCCAAAGCATGTCACACGCACGTCAATGATGTGTTCAAACCGCAATTTTTTTTCGCGAATCGTTCCCATTTGCGCTTTCGATAACATCCATAAAACAGGAAACATCACGACGACAAACAACCAGCTAATCGAAGTCGAATGCGAAATCCAGCCGGATCGATACATTGTCAGTTCACTTTGCAGTAAAAAGTGAAACGCAACCATACCTCCCCCCATCACAAACGTGGCAAAATAAAAAGCAAGCACATTTTCAATAAAAAAACGAAAGCGAGAAAAGCCAAAACAAATCCAAACGATGAAAAAAGAAATGATGAGCTTTGTTACGATATGAGACATCATATAGGCAAAAGGAGTGAAAACGAGCAAGACGAGCAGCGAGCCGAATAACGCCGCAAGCATAAGCCGCCATAAACGAACGCGACGTTTTAACATGATTGCTGCAAGCCATAGCAACATCGCGTCAAAACAAAAATTTAATAACCATACAAGATCGGCATAAATCAGCGGCATCCCCTCCTTATCTTGAAACTAGTATATAGCACTTCTAATAGGAAAGTGTGTCAAACGATGACGTCATTTCTTTGGAGATTTTGTCACATCATAGAGGAAATAAAAAAACGCCCACGAGTCGTGAGCGTTTTTTTAACGGCGACGATTACGGTTGCGCAAAAAAGCTGGAATGTCGAGCGGATCTTCTACTTGTTGACTCCGTGTTGGCGAGTAGTCGATCGGCTCTTCCTTTTTCTCGCGTTTGGCGCTAACATTCGGTTTGACAACCGCTTGCCGCGTTGCTTTCGCTTGGTTCATTTCTTCGTTAAATCCCGTCGCAATGACAGTGACGATAATTTCATCTTTTAAGTTTTCGTTAATGACCGAACCGAAAATCATATTGACATCTTGGTCTGCCGCTGATGCGACGATATCGGCTGCTTCCTGCACTTCATACAAGCTTAAGTTCGTTCCGCCTGTAATGTTCATTAACACCCCTTGAGCTCCGTCAATAGACGTTTCTAATAGCGGGCTTGAAATCGCCTTTTTCGCCGCTTCGGCAGCGCGATTTTCGCCCGTCGCTACGCCGATTCCCATGAGAGCTGAACCTTTATTTGACATGATCGTCTTCACATCTGCAAAATCTAAGTTAATTAATCCCGGTACAGCAATCAAATCGGAAATGCCTTGGACACCTTGGCGAAGTACGTTGTCTGCTTCACGGAACGCTTCTAACATCGGCGTGTTTTTATCAACGATTTCCAACAAACGATCGTTTGGAATGACAATAAGCGTATCAACTGCTTCTTTCATCGCTGCAATGCCGCTTGCCGCTTGCATCGCGCGCTTTCTTCCTTCAAACGTAAACGGACGTGTAACGACACCGACTGTGAGCGCACCTAAATCGCGCGCAATTTGTGCGATGACCGGAGCAGCACCTGTTCCTGTTCCTCCACCCATACCGGCTGTGACGAATACCATATCTGCGCCTTTTAGCGCTTCTTCAATTTGTTCTTTACTTTCTTCCGCTGCTTTTTTTCCTACCTCTGGATTTGCCCCAGCACCTAACCCGCGCGTCAATTTTGCTCCAATTTGGAGCTTAATTGGCGCCTTCGATAAGTTTAATGCTTGGGCGTCCGTATTGACTGCAATAAATTCAACACCTTGCACCCCATGTTCGATCATGCGGTTTACAGCGTTGTTTCCTCCGCCGCCGACACCGATTACTTTAATTGTTGCTAACTGATCAACAGTCGTGTCAAACTCCAACATGACATAATCCTCCTAGCCATTCAAATTGTCATTCAAAAAAGTACCCGAAAAATTTCTTTACTTTATGACCTAAATGTTGTTCTTTTTGTTTCGTTTTCGCTGGCGCTTTTTGCACTTTCCTCTCCGCTTGGAAATCGCTTGCCGCTCCGGAAGAAAGAACAGGTATTTGCTTTCCTTGCAGTTTTGCATTTTTATAAGCAAATTGAATAAATCCGACACCGTTTGTATATTGTGGATCACGCACACCAATGTAGTCCGGCATCGCCACACGAACCGTATTTTCAAATATCGCCTCCGCAAGTTCTAATACACCCGGCATATTGACAGTACCGCCTGTCAGCACGTACCCGCCCGGCAAATCGCGAAATCCGCGTTTTCGAATTTCCGTTTGTGCCATATGCAAAATTTCTTCGACACGCGCTTCAATGATGTCAGCAATTTCTAATTGACTAAACTGTTGCTGCTGGTCGGTGCCAATGATCGGAACGCTAAACACTTCCTCATCGGAAGCAAGATCGTAAAAGGCATGTCCGTGTTTTAGTTTAATGCGTTCTGCATCTTCTGTCGACGTGCGCATACCAATCGATAAATCTTTTGTAATATGTTCTCCGCCGATCGGGAGCACGGTCGTCGCCTGCAAAAATCCTTGGTCAAACACAGCAACAGTCGTTGAACCGCCACCGATGTCAATGAGCGCAACCCCTAAGTTTTTTTCGTCTTTCGACAGCGCGATAGACGCCGCTGCAAGCGGTTGTAAGCAGACGTCAAGCACTTGCAATCCGGCGCGTTCAACACAGCGGAGCACGTTATGTAATGCCGTTTTCGATGCGGTAATCATAATGCCTTCCATTTCTAATCGAACGCCTAACATGCCGCGCGGATCGTTAATGCCATCTAGCCCATCGACGATAAATTGTTTCGGAATGACGTCGATAATTTCGCGCTCTGGGGGAATGGAAACGACTTGCGCTGCTTCAATGACGCGCGTAACATCTTCGTTTGTAATTTCTTTATTTTCGCTTGATACAGCGACAATCCCATGACACGGCTGAAGCTGAATATGATTGCCGTTTATTCCGACAATCGCGCCTTTAATCGTTACACCAACCATTCGTTCCGCTTGATCAACCGCACGTTTAATGGATTGCACTGTTTCATCTATATCAATAATTGAGCCTTTTTTCAGCCCTTGCGATTTCACATTGCCGACACCGATAATGTTTAGCTGATCGTTCATCATTTCACCAATGATCACTTTGACGCTGGATGTACCGATGTCAAGACTAACATAAAAATCATTGCTGTTCATTTTATTGGCACCCCCTTTACAAAATGAACGTTGCTATGTATATCAACACTATATTCCACATTTGAACAGCATTCCCTTTTTTACAAACGATTTTTTTGGCGGCTTTCTAACCATTTCGTTAACAAAATTCGGCGGATGACAGCGATGTTTTGAAACAGGCGCACACCGAACGCAAATACAGCTGCTAAATACAAGTCTACACCAAGATGCACACCGAGAAAAGCTAAACTTGTTGCTAAAATAATATTAAAAAAAAATCCAGATACAAATACGTGCTCATCGTAAATGTTTTGTAAATGGGCGCGAATGCCGCCAATCAGCGTATCAAACGCCGCGAGCACCGCAATCGATAAGTAGTTGGAATATTCGCTCGGAATGCGCCAATCTGTCAACAATCCGAGCAATATGCCGAGCACCAAAGCGAGCAATGGAAGCCACATCATGTTCACCTCCTACCGTCTTCGACCGCCTCCATATACTTCACACGCACCGTTCCATCGTACGGAGGAATAACCACCCGTTTTTGCGGTTCTGAAATAGTAAATAGTAAATTTTCAAGCGCAAAGTCATCGGCAATCGTCGATGCTTTTAATCGATTGTACAACTTCTCGGCATTCGTGGCGATGACTTTCACTTCAATCGGGAATGTTCGAAGCGGATATGTATCGATTTTTGTGACGCCGTTAATATCGCGAATCACAGTTGTATTGACGATACGTTGTCCGGCGATGCTCATTTGTTCTGCTCCGTACATATTGAGTTCATTAAGGAGTCGGCGAAGCAAATCGGCAGACACCGTATCATGGACAGGACCGACGTATGACTCATCATACATTTGCTCGATATAAAGCACAACGCCCTCGCCAATGACTTCTGTTAATCCCGCCTCTTTTTTTAATTCCTCCAACGTTTGTCGAAGAACAGCTCCCTTGCTTTCTGAACGTTGCTGCTCATATTTTTCAATCGTTTCTTCGTATTTTCGTATTTCGGTTAATAGTTGCTCATGTAGTTCTTGTTCTTTTTTTAAATCTTGCCGTATTTCCCATATGTCACGTGTATCGCGTACGTCTGGTTCATGGCTCGTTTGAAACTGGATCGCCAACATAAGCCCGATAACGAACGATACAAGCGTAAAATGCCATGTTGTTTTCCGCGCCAACCTCGCCCCCTCCTTTTTATTTTTGCATGAGCGGCTCCATTGTAATTTCCGATTTTTCCACAATGTCAACAACAATATGATCGCCCGTCAGTTGATCTTTCACGCCGCCAGCGATCGTTAACGCTGGAATTAATACGTTCGGATCTCCAATCGCTTGAATGACAAATGGGGCTGGATGTTGCGTACCATCAATTTCAATGACCGGACCGTTACAAACGATATATGAACGATGCGACAACCGTTGGCCATTAATGGAGATAGCGGATGCACCGGCAATCCATAGTTCGTTGACAACTTGAAATACGTGTTGCTCATGGACAATATAATTGGTCGCGTTTGCTTCGGAAGGAATGTATGAAGCGTCAGCTAGCGTCACTTCTACCCCTTTTCCTTTCACTTTTACTTTTCCAAGATACATGCGCAACCGTTCCGCATCTTCTACGAGATTAAAATAAACTTGCTCTTCGCTCGCCAACTCTTTTTCGATGGCGCGAACGCGCTGTTGCTTAGCGAACAATTGAGCTTGCAATTTTCGGTTTTGTTCTTGTTGTTCAATGAGCTGTCGTCGATATTCGTATTCTTTATTCCATTGCCTTTCAAGCTGACGGTTGGCTGTTTCTTTTTTCGTCATTTGATAAGAGAACGCCAGCATGAACCCTAAAACTAAACAGACGAACGATAAAACGACGTGGCTACCGTTCATTTTCATCGTTGTTTTCATTCCCTTCATCCGTTTCGTATGGCTTGAAATATGTGCTCATCCCTAGATGAAGAACACCTTTGATCCCCGGCTGCAACTGACGAACGATCGAAGGATAATGAGCGATTTTTTCCGCGAAACGATCGACGGTAGCACTGACTTCTATGCCGTCATTCATATAGACGGTAATATGCCTTGGATCAGATGGGCTTGGGGTATGATGAATTTCCGAGATGAGGCTTAAAATCGAATTTGGCGTGTTGGCCAGCTGGGAAGCTATATCTTGGATAGCCTCTCCTTCTTTCCATCCGATTAAAATCGGTGCATCGCTCGGAACGGCTTGCTTGACATGCGTCAGCACTTTTCCATTATCTAAAATCGGCAAAAATGAACGGTTGTCCAAAATGTAAGCGATGCGCTTTCGTTCAACGACAGCGATGTCGATGCGATTCGGGATTCGTTTTTTTACACTCACTTCTTTCACTTCTGGATGTTGCTTTACTCGCTGCTCAATCTCATCTTTTTTCACTTTCCAAAAGCTCGTGTTTGTCGTCACACCGCTCAATTCAATAATGTCTTCAGAAGAAACGTGGTTGTTTCCTTCGACGTGGATAACCGAGACGTTGCTAAGCGGCGATTGAGCATAAATGACACCTAACAAAAGCATAAAAAATAAAGAAATGTATATGATTAGTAGGCGATTCGCACGTTGCCTTCGCTGCTCTTTTAGTTTTGGTACACGTTCCTCAAGAACGACAACTTTTCCTTTTTCCATGTCCTCCACCTCGGTCGATGGACCAAATCAAAATAACAAGAAAACTAACGGCGCACGATCGCAACCGTTAGTTCATTGTTTTCACTTCCATTATAGCATAATATAGAAAAAATTAGGATGGGGAAAATGTATTACTTCCGTCCGATTATTTCAACTTCTGTTTCTAATGAAACGCCGTATAAGTCATCAATCGTCTTTTTTACGTAATCAATGAGCTGAAGGACGTCGCTTGCCGTTGCTCCGCCGGCATTGACGATAAAATTCGCATGTTGTTCGGAAATTTTCGCCCCGCCAATCGCATACCCTTTTAATCCTGCCTTTTCAATTAACTGCCCGGCGTAATGCGGCAACGGGTTGCGAAAAATACTTCCCGCACACGGATAGTTCCACGGTTGTGTTTCGCGGCGGTAATCTTTATTTTTTTGCATCGCTGCGACAATTTCGTCGCGGTTGCCTTTTTTCATCTCAAGCGTTGCAGCCACGCAAATACCTTTTCGCTTTTTTTGTAAAACGGACGTACGGTACGAAAATTCCATTTGCTCATTCGTTAGCCATTCGATCGTTCCGTCTTCAAATAAAATTTGCGCTTTTTTCACGATGCGCGACATATCTGAACCGTGAGCGCCCGCATTCATATATACCGCCCCGCCGACCGTTCCCGGAATCCCCCCTGCAAACTCAAGTCCAGACAATCCTTGTTTACTAATGACTGTCGCGAGCTTAATGAGCGAATAACCGCCACCGACAGTCACTTCTGTATCATCAATGTGTAAATCATCTAACCCTTCACCAAGCTTGATGACGACCCCTTCAATTCCGCCGTCTAATACAAGCAAGTTCGAACCGCGACCGATCGCGCGCCACGGTACGTTATATTTTCGCACGATGTCGATCGTCTTTTTTAACCCATCTATATGTTTCGGTTCAACAAAAAGGTCAGCAGGGCCGCCGATTTTCATTGTCGTATGGCTCGCCATTCGCTCGTTCTCTTTCACCGTTCCAACATTCGCTTGTTGTAGCTCTTCACGTAGTTTTTCCAATGGGTTACCTCCTCTACCTGTTTCATATATCGTATGCAAACTATGAAATCGTCTCCACCATGACGCGATATAAACGTTGTGCTGCATCGCGAATGCCTAATTGAAACGTCGCTTCTTTCATGCTCGCTAACGTTTGTTCATCTAATAAAATGCGGTCGATATCTTCAAGTAAACGCGCACCTGTCAATTCATGTTCTAAGCGAACGATGGCCGCTCCTCTTTTTTCTAGTGCTCGCGCATTTTTTTCTTGATGGTTGTTCGTCACATATGGGCTCGGAATTAAAATGCTTGGAATGCCTAACGCTGTAATTTCTGCAAGCGTCGTTGCCCCCGCACGAGCCACGATCACATCTACCCCTGCCAATACTTCTGGCATGTTATGAATGAAGGGACGAATGATGACGTTCGCCGGGTTCCCGACATCGCTTACCGCTTTTATTACTTTATCATAATGAACGTCACCTGTAACATATAAAAATTGGTATGGCTTTTGTTCTGCTTCGCGGAGCACTTGTAAAAATGCTTCGTTAATCGGACGTGCCCCTCGGCTTCCTCCGACAATTAACACCGTTTTTTTCTGCTCCGCTAATCCAAGCGACCGTTTCGCTTCCCGCCCGTCTTTCCCTACGACTTCTGATGCGCGCGGGTTCCCTGTTAACACTACTTTTTCTTGTGGAAAATATTGCTTCGCTTCTTCAAAACAAATAGCTACTTTATTCGCATAGCGGCTTAAAAATTTGTTCGTCAGCCCAGGAATGCTATTTTGTTCATGAATGATCGTCGGTATATCTAATTGCGCTGCCGCATAGACGACAGGGCCGCATACGTAACCCCCTGTACCGAGCACGACGTCCGGTTTATATTGTTTCAATAATTTTTTGCATGTTCGCACACTCTTTACAAATTGAACGATCGTTTTCACATTTTCAAATGAAACGCTTCGCTTTAATCCGCTAATGTCAATCGCGTAAAACGGAATGTTTTCCCTTGGAACAATTGTACTTTCTAATCCTTTTTTTGTCCCGATATATAATACATCCACGTCGGGATGTTGCTTTCTTACTTCATGAATAAAAGAAAGTGCAGGATAAATGTGACCCCCTGTACCGCCACCACTCACTACAATTTTCATCGGTTTTCCCCCTCTCGAAAGTAACAGAAGAAGCTGACTTCCATGAAGTCAGCCTTTAATATCGTGCGTAACGACTAATGTTCAACAGCACGCCAATCGCCATTAACATAAGCGTCAGCGACGATCCGCCGTAGCTTAAAAATGGCAGCGTAATGCCTGTGACCGGCATGAGCCCTGTCACTACCCCAATATTAATCATCACTTGAATCGCAATCATCGCAATAATGCCGACAGCTAAAAAGCTGCCGTATAAATCAGGCGCCCCTAAAGCGATGCGAATGCCGCGCCAAAGCAATAAGCTAAAAAGAAGCAAAACGAGCGAACCGCCAATAAACCCAAGCTCTTCAGCTAAAATAGCGAAAATAAAGTCTGTTTGTGGCTCCGGTAAGTAGAAAAACTTTTGACGGCTTTGACCTAACCCGAGACCGAACAATCCGCCCGGACCGATCGCATAAAGCGATTGGATGATTTGAAAGCCGCTCCCTAGCGGATCTTCCCACGGGTTTAAAAATGACGTGATGCGCTTAATACGATACGGAGCGGATAAAACGAGCCCTGCGAACCCTACCAATCCAAGCAGGCCAAGAAGCACAAAGTGGCTTATGCGCGCTCCAGCGACAAAAATCATGACGACGCACGTGCCGACCATCACCGTTCCCGTTCCTAAATCCGGCTGCAACATAATCATGCCAAAAGCAATAAATACGAGCAACAACGATGGCAACAACCCTTGCTTAAAGGACGCAATTTTTTTTTGATTTTCAGATAAATATTTCGCTAAAAAAGCAATCATCGCCATTTTCATAAATTCCGACGGTTGAATGGAAAACGCGCCGACACCGATCCAGCTGCGCGACCCGTTGCGCACCATGCCAACGCCTGGAATTAAGACGAGGACGAGAAGAATGAAGCAAACGATGAGCAATACTTTCGCCCACGTTCGCCACGTCCAATAGTCGATGTTCATGAAAAAAAACATCGCAACGATACCAACCGCCGCAAATAGCAGCTGACGCTTCGCAAAGAAAAACGAATCGTGAAACTTGTAGTCAGCCCAAATCGCGCTTGCACTATACACCATAATAAGCCCAATTGCCAACAACGAAAACGTGATGATCATTAATAAAAAATCAGGTGCAGACTTTTTTCCATGCAATGCGGAACACCTCAATTTACTTAAATTTCGTCTTATTTAAGCTTATGCACCGCATGTACAAACATGTCCCCACGCTGTTCGAAAGTTTTATATTGATCCCAACTTGCACAAGCTGGGGATAATAAGATGACATCGCCCGGCGACGACCATTCATATGCGGCAAAAGCTGCTTGTTCCACATTATCGACACGTTTCACTTGCTGTATTCCTGCTTCGCGCGCCACACGTTCAATTTTTGGCGCCGTTTGTCCGAACGTAATGACAGCTTTTACATGATTGAGATATGGCAATAGTTCATCAAACTCGTTGCCGCGATCTAAGCCGCCGGCAAGTAAAATCACAGGCTCGTGAAATGCGCTTAACGCCTTTTGGGTAGCTAACACGTTCGTCGCTTTCGAATCGTTATAAAACTTTCTTCCGTTTATTTCAGCGACAAACTGCAAGCGATGTTGAACGCCTGTAAACGTCGTTAAAACGCGGCGAATCGAATCATTGTCTGCACCTGCTAGCTTCGCTGCCGCAACAGCTGCTAATATATTTTCGATGTTATGTGCTCCTCGTAACGCCACATCTCGGACATCGATCATTCGCTCATCATGAAAATAAATCGCCCCTTCTTTAACTGACGCCCCATACGATAATGGCGCTGTCGCAGAAAACGGAACTTTACGTGCTCGGCTTTTTTCAGCTAAACGCATAACGATCGGATCATCGGCATTGACGACAGCATAGTCCGTTTCCGTTTGGTTTTTAAAAATGTTTCCTTTCGCTTCCGCATACGCCTCTTTCGTTCCGTGATAGTCTAAGTGGGCGTCAAAAATGTTTAACAACACGGCAATGTGCGGACGAAAATGAATCGTCCCAAGCAGTTGAAATGAAGATAATTCCATGACGATGACATCGTCTTTTGTCGCTTGCTTGGCGACTTCGCACGCTACCGTTCCGATATTTCCCGCGATGAGCGGACGGCGTTTTGCTTCTTGCAACATATGAAAAATAAGCGTCGTCGTCGTTGTTTTTCCGTTTGAACCGGTAATGCCGATAATTGGCGCTTCTGTCGTTTCATACGCAATTTCTACTTCTGTGATGATCGGCAACTGCTTTTCAATCGCCTTTTGAACAAGCACGTTCGTATATGGAATGCCGGGATTTTTCACGACAAAATCAAATGGCTCGTCAAGCAATTCGAGCGGATGCCCTCCACATATGAGACGAATGCCGAGCGATTGTAGTTCACGTTTTTCTTGTTCACTCGGTTCATTTCGATCGTTAACGACAACATCCGCCCCGAGCTCACGTAGACGTTTCGCTGCTGCTAATCCGCTTTTTGCTAAACCTAAAACGAATACTTTTTTTCCGTTATACATTATAGCGACACCTCAATGTAAATTCCTAATATAGCAAACAATAATCCAACTGCCCAAAACGTCACGACAACGCGCCATTCAGACCAACCGATCAACTCGTAATGGTGGTGTAACGGACTCATGCGAAACACGCGTTTCCCTGTCGTTTTGAAGGAAATGACTTGAATGATGACAGACAACGTTTCGATAACGAACACGCCGCCGATAATAGCTAACAATATTTCGAGCTTTGTTAAAATCGCAACGGCTACAATTGCCCCTCCAAGCGCAAGCGAGCCGGTATCGCCCATAAACACTTTCGCGGGGTGGGCGTTAAATACGAGAAATCCGAGCACCGCACCGACGACAGCGACGCTAAAAATAGCAACATCGTATTGCCCTTGATTCCATGCTAATACAGCATACGCCCCAAACGCGATCGCCGCCGTTCCAGCAAGCAGGCCATCTAATCCGTCTGTTAAGTTGACCGCATTCGAACCGCCGACAAGCATAAAAATGATTAACAAAATGTAGGCAACCCCTAAGTCGAACGAATAATCTGTTCCTGGAATCGCCACGACGGTTGAAATGCCATGACGTTGAAAGAAAAAGTAAAATACGAGCGCGATAAGCAATTGCCCAGCTAGTTTTTGTTTGCTCGTCAAACCGAGATTGCGCTTCATAACGACTTTAATGAAATCATCAATAAAGCCGAGCAAACCGTAGCCAACCGTCACAAACAGCAGCAAATACGTTTGCGCCGTCCGCTCAAAAAAGATGTCGCTCATAACGAGCGTAGCAACAGAAAGTGAAATTAAAATCATTAATCCGCCCATCGTCGGTGTACCTGATTTTTTTTGATGAGATTTCGGCCCTTCTTCGCGAATGCTTTGCCCAAATTTTAATCGTCTTAAAAACGGAATGAAAATTGGCGATAGCACAACCGTAATGATAAAGGCAAGCCCCGCCGTGAATAAAATGACTTTCTCGTTCATGATCGTTGCACCCTTCCTCATCTCCTATTTATCTTTTCTTCGTTGAATAGCTTCACGTGCGACGACACGATCATCAAAGTATAACACGTTTTTACCGATGATTTGATACGTCTCATGTCCTTTTCCTGCAATTAAAACGACATCGCCTTCTTCGGCTTGCTCTATCGCATATGTAATCGCTTCTTTTCGATCGACAATACATACGACATCTTCTGTTACTCCTTGTTTCATGTCGTTTAAAATAGCGATTGGATCTTCAGAGCGCGGGTTGTCAGATGTAAAAATAGGCACATCGCTATATTGAACAGCGACTTGCGCCATCAATGGCCGTTTCGTCCGATCGCGATCCCCACCGCAACCAACAACGACAAATATGCGCTTTTTCGCGAATGGGCGAATCGTTTGGAGCACATTTTGTAAACTATCTGGCGTGTGGGCATAGTCGACGATAACCGTAAACGGTTGACCCGCATCAACGACTTCAAAGCGACCCGGAACGCCTTCCATGTCGGCGATCGCCTCAACAATCGTCGCAAGCGGAATGTTTGAGACGAGACACGCCCCCACCGCAGCTAATAAATTATATACATTAAACATGCCGATAAGCTTTGTTGTTACTCGTACCGTTTCCATCGGCGTGACAAGCTGAAACGTCGTACCGTTTGTCGTCATTTCAATTTGTTTCGCCATAATATCACTTTTTTGATGAATCCCATACGTCACAACAGTAGCGGCTGTGCTTTTTTTATATTCTTCGGATGCCGCATCGTCGGCGTTCAATACTGCAAACTTTGGACGGCTATGATCGAAACGGTTGCCAAGTTGGGCGAACAACAGCCCTTTCGACCAACGATAGTGATCCATCGTTTGATGGTAGTCTAAATGATCTTGCGTTAAGTTAGTAAACACAGCGACATCAAAATCGCAGCCGTGCACTCTGCCCATATGTAGCGCATGCGATGATACTTCCATGGCAACGATGTCGACATCGGCATCAACCATTTTACGAAACATTTTTTGCAAAACGAGCGATTCAGGTGTTGTATTCTTTACATCATACGTTTCATCGCCAATTTTCATGTTAATCGTACCGATGAGCCCGATTTTTTTTCGAGCGTGACGACATATACGTTCAATGAAATGCGTCGTCGACGTTTTTCCGTTCGTCCCTGTCACGCCGATTAAATGAAGTTGATGCGTCGGCTGACCGTAAAACGCATCGGCGAGCACCGCTAATGCTCGGCGGCTATCGTTTACATAAATAACCGGAACAGGCAATGTGAGCGGTCTTTCTGCCACGACAGCAACCGCTCCGCGCGCGACAGCTTGCTCAGCAAAGTCGTGACCGTCTACTGTAAATCCTTTGATGCATACAAATAATGAACCTTGTTTCACTTCTCGTGAATCCATTTCGATCGATGTAATCGTCGGATTTTCATTCGTATGCGGGGTAAAGCGATGTAAATAACGAAGCAATGTTTGTAACTTCATGCCGATCGTCCCTTTCTTTTTTCTTACTGTAGATGAGCAATTTTTATAACAATAATTACCATAAAAAGAGACAAACA
>NZ_DAITON010000031.1:0-18845 GCF_036834105.1 Anoxybacillus sp.
TCCTTTTTTGTTTGGTTGTCAATTTATGTTAGTGATTTTACTCATCTACAGTAAGATAGTTAAAAAACCTTATAAAGACCTATGTTTCTTTCCTTGTTCATCGCGCCCGATTTCGCCAAAGCTACTCTCGTTTGATATGGCGCTCCGAAGGCTTAAACTCCCCACTAACGAATGGGTACATATCAATTGCTAGGCCATTGATTTGCCATCATTGTGCCTGATATGCTTAAGCCTTCGATATGTCTCTAGAACAAGGAATTCCAACTTCTTTATATTGTTTGTTTTTCTGTAACGGAATTCACCTCCTTCTGTTTTTATTTTAACTCTTGATCGTTTAAAAACGTTCCACCATTTTTGTAGTTGTCTTGTTGTGTAGCCAACGTCCAATTATATGCCCAGCGGGATACGCCTGCACACTGAAATAACTTTGTTCTTTGCTTATTGTTCGGCAAAAGCATGACCTTATAAGTTTTTATCATCTTTTACCAACTCCTGAATCATTTTCTTGGCTTTATTGGCTCTTTTTCCTTGCAATTTACAGCTGAACACTGTGATTATTTGAATTAAATCTTCAACTAATTCTTGCTCCTCTGTTTTTTCGGTGCTGTCTATTACCTCAATGGCAGTTCTGTATTTTTTACAAATACTTTCTATTTCTTAACGTTTGCTCTGTTTTCCCTATCAGCTTGGCAAATTTCCCTATGCTGTAATACTTCATAACCTCTCATCGTTTCCCACATGTTTACTATTATTATAAAACAAACCGTAGGACAAAATATAGACTAAACGAAAGAAAAAAAGAACTGGAAATTCCCAGCTCACAACGGAAATAATAGTTTACAAGCAAACAAAAGCAAAATGGCTCCGCCTAACGCCTCGCTATATGTACCTAGCCAGCGTTGAAAGCGGCGTCCAAGAAGCAGCCCCATCCACGTTAACATCATGCTCGTCAATCCAAACGCCATGACCGCTAATGCCATTTCTACTCCGTAAATCCCTAAACTCAACCCGACAGAAAAGCTATCGAGGCTGACGCTAAATGCAAAGACAAACAAACCGATACCGACCGGTCTCAGCCAATGTTCTTGTTCATGACGAAAGGACGCGATGACCATTTGTATACCGAGAATAAACAATAGCCCCCCACCAATGTATGTCGCCATATGTCCAAGCTGAACAGATAACAGCCGCCCGATTCCCATGCCAATTAAAGGCATAATAATATGAAAACAACCGACCGTTAATCCAACATAGGCAACTTGTTTCAGACGAAGCCGAAGCAGCCCCATGCCAAGGCTGACAGAAAATGCATCCATCCCTAATGCAAATGCCATCATCGCTAATGTCACGATTTCTCCAACCATACGAATGCCTCCTTAGGACGTGCCCTCACGTTAACATATGCACACCCTAAGGAGTTTAGACATCATTTTTCCATCATTTGTTGATAACCAGCTGCTTTTAACAATCGATTCATAATAGCGACCCCGATCCCTTCGTCCGGAAACGCCTCGCTATAAATCATATCCACATGTGTTTCATCAAACGTTCGTAACGCATCATAAAGCTGTTTCGCAACCGTTCGTAAATCGCTTCGTTGTCCACAGGCGATAACGACATCAGCTTCATACACGTCGCGCCGCTCTTCCGTCGTCAACACTCCTACAGTGAATCCACTCGCTCGTTTTTCATTCACGACTTGTTGTAAAAATGACGGTGAGCCGTACACAACGACGAGCGGAGCTTTCGGGGCGTAATGTGTATATTTCATTCCCGGAGATTTCGGCACAGCCTCTTTTTCCACAAGTGCGCGGTCGATATCCACAGCCCCGATCACCCGTTCAATCTCTTCTTTTGTCACACCGCCCGGCCGTAAAATTGTCGGGATATTTGACGTGCAGTCTATGACCGTTGACTCAACTCCAACACCTGTCGCTCCCCCATCGACAACAGCTGCAATCCGTCCATCTAAGTCATCGAGCACATGTTTCGCCGTCGTCGGACTTGGTCTTCCTGAACGATTCGCACTCGGTGCGGCAATAGGCAAACCGCTTGCTTGGATCAGAGCGAGCGCAATCGGATGGTTCGGCATGCGCACGGCTACCGTGTTCAAACCAGCCGTAACACTCGGGGAGACAGCATCTTTTTTCGGCAAAACGAGCGTGAGCGGACCCGGCCAAAAATGATCCATTAACGTATATGCGACAGACGGAATGTCGCAAGCAATATCATGCAGCTGTTCCTTTGTCGCAATGTGGACAATAAGTGGATTATCGCTCGGTCTTCCTTTTGCGATAAATATATTTTCCACAGCAGCTGTGGACATCGCATTCGCTCCTAGACCATATACGGTTTCTGTCGGAAAAGCGACAAGCTCGCCTCGCTTGAAATACGAAGCAGCCTCTATGATCTGTGGATAAGTGCTTAAATCATCCACATTTTTATCCACAAAAAACACACGTGTCTTCAACTTTTTCACCTCATAAACATTCAAGTTGTTCGTTTTTTTATCCGATTTTATCCTTGTTCAACAGCTATTTCTTCAATTGAGTATAAAAAATTGTCACAACATACACAATGATTGTCCACAAATTGTGAATAAGTTTCTCCTTTTTGTTGATAAGTTTGTGGATATGTTTATTGCATCAGCTTTTTCCATACTTCCGCAACGAAAAATTTCACTTCTACTTCCTGTTCATCGTCAACAACGAGCGGAGTTGCGTCTGTTTTTACAGCTTCTTCTTGTTGTTCATTTCGTTTTTCCACAGAACGAACAGCTTCACCTGTGGAAAAGTCGAGGAAACAAAGCGGCGGAAATAAAACGCACCACCAATTCGCTCCTTCACCTTTGCCGAGCGTAATTAATACCGCATCGTACTCCCCTGCAGGATATATGTACGATCCATATATTTTTGTCGGGAACGACACGCGTCCGAACGTTACTGTATACGATTGGTCGCTCTTCTTTTCGCGAACAATGCGCGCGACAGTTTGTTCAATTTCCGGTATATGTTCGGCGATTACTCGTTTTGCTTCTTCAAATGACGTTAAATCGCTCACCCATGTCGTAATTTGATCGTTTACCGCATCGCGAACGGCACGTTTTAACGCTTGATCAGCTGGTGCATCGCTGTTCGCTAAAATGCGCAGCCGTACCGCTTCATTTGGAATGACGACATCCCCTTGCGCTTCCGTTTGTTGTCCATATATCGTCACAATTGCACCAATCATCACCATTGTTATATATATCATCATAACGTATTTGTTCATCGTTTACCTCCCCTTTCTTGTTATGCATTGTAACCAGAGAAGGGGATTTATAAACTATGAAAATGAAAAAATATAAAAAAGCTTCCGATGTTACTCGGAAGCGAGATCGGCGATGACGATGCGCTCCTTGCCGTTTATATCACACATCACATCCACACGCGCAGAGGGAAATGCATGTTGCAACATCGCTTGAACAGCTTGTCCCTGCCCATGACCGATTTCGAACGCAATAAGCGCTTGATCGGAAACGACGTGGGGAAGTTGCTCCGCCAAACGGCGGTAAAACAACAAACCATCTTCGCCACCGACAAGTGCGCGGAGCGGTTCTTTTTGTACGACAGGCGATAGCGTCGGAATTTCGTGCGATGGAATGTATGGCGGATTAGAAACGACAACATCAACTTGTACGCCACGCTCGATGATCGGCTTAAGTAAGTCCCCTTCGAGCCAATGCACGTGAGCGCCAAGCTTTTCGGCATTTTGTTTAGCCACTTCGAGCGATCGGACGGCAATATCAATGCCATACACTTGCCATGTTGGCCGCTCTAACGCTAATGTAATGGCAATCGCCCCGCTCCCTGTTCCGACGTCAACTAGGCGAAGGGGCTGCTCGGTCGTACGCGCAAGCACATGGGAAACGAGCTCTTCCGTTTCTGGACGCGGAATGAGTACGTGCTCGTTTACGATAAACGTTCGTCCATAAAACTGTTCATATCCGATTAAATATTGAATCGGTATATGTTCAAGCGCATGTTTTTTTACGTCAGCCATAAATGTTTGCTTGTTCATTTCATCGATTGGTTCACGCAACGAAGCAAATAATTGCGCGCGCGTCATGTGCAAATGGTGGCGCAGCAACCATTCTGCAGCCGTCTCTTCTTTGCCGTGCTCTCGGAAAAAAGAAGAAGCCCATTGAAGGACTTCATATATTTTACTGCTCATTGTTCGCTTGCTCCAATTTTTTCGATTGATCGTCTAAAATGAGCGCATCAATAATTTCATCTAGCTTTCCTTCTAACACTTGATCAAGCTTTTGAATCGTCAAGCCGATGCGATGATCGGTCACGCGGTTTTGCGGGAAGTTGTATGTGCGAATGCGCTCGGAGCGATCTCCTGTTCCGACGGCTTGTTTGCGCGTTTGGTCATACTCTGCACGCGCTTCTTGTTGATATTTATCGTAAATGCGCGCACGCAATACTTTCATCGCTTTTTCTTTATTTTTAATTTGCGACTTTTCGTCTTGACACGAAACGACAATGCCTGTTGGAATGTGTGTTAAACGAACCGCTGACATCGTCGTGTTGACGCTCTGTCCGCCTGGACCGCTCGAAGCAAACGTATCGACACGAATATCTTTTTCGTTAATTTCAATTTCGATTTCTTCCATCTCCGGCAAGCATGCCACCGTCGCCGTTGACGTATGGATACGACCGCCCGATTCCGTCTCCGGTACGCGCTGAACGCGATGGGCACCATTTTCGAACTTCAGCTTCGAATATGCCCCTTTTCCTTGAATCATAAAAATAATTTCTTTATACCCACCAAGTCCTGTCGGATGTGCCTCAATGACTTCTGTTTTCCATCCTTGCGACTCGGCATAGCGCGTATACATGCGATATAAATCGCCTGCAAAGAGCGCTGCTTCCTCTCCACCTGCCGCTCCGCGAATTTCCATAATAACGTTTTTATCATCGTTCGGGTCTTTCGGAAGCAACAATACTTTTAGCTTTTCAACAAGCTGCTCTTCACGCTCTTCTAGTTCGCTAATTTCTTCTTTCACCATTTCGCGCATATCTGGATCGAGCTTTTCTTCAAGCATCGCTTTCGCATCCGCAAGCTGCTCACGCACCGTTTTATATTCACGATACGTTTGGACAGTCTCCGCTAAATCGGATTGCTCTTTTGAATAATCGCGCAACTTTTTCGGATCATTTAACACATCTGGATCCATTAATAGTTCATTTAATTTTTCATAACGGGCTTCTACCGCCTGTAAACGATCGAACATTTTTCTCACCTCGACTTTTCATTATATCATAAACGATCATACGAAAAAACTCGCCCTTATGGACGAGTCGCCGTCTCTGTACATGTTTTATTTTTCGCTGGATGATCAGGTACTTCATGATGATGGCGGCAACGTGGTTCGTACGATTCGCTCGCACCGATTAAAATGACAGGATCATAATAAGATGCAGGACGTCCGTTAATGAGCCGCTGCGTGCGCGATGCTGGGGAACCGCAGACAGTACAGACAGCTTGTAGCTTTGTTACCGATTCGGCGATGGACATTAACGTTGGAACGGGACCGAACGGCTCACCGCGAAAGTCTTGGTCCAATCCAGCTACAATGACGCGATATCCTTCATCAGCAAGCTGTTGCACGACGTCAATGACATGCTCATCAAAAAATTGCACTTCATCAATTGCCACAACGTCCGTATGCGCAGTAATATGCTTGCGAATGTCTAATGCACATGACACCGGAATGGCAATAACAGACGTTCCATTATGGGAAACGACTGCTTCTTCGCTATATCGATTATCAATCGCTGGCTTAAACACTTTCACTTCTTGCTTCGCAAACTGCGCTCGGCGTACACGACGAATGAGCTCTTCCGATTTTCCAGAAAACATGCTGCCGCAAATGACTTCAAGCCAGCCGGATTGCTTCATAACATACATGAGGGCGTCCCCTTTCTTTCAAGCTTTCACGAAAAAAACAGGCAAGTGAAAAATGTTCGCTTGCCTGTTTTCATGACATACGGATTACTTAAGGCCGTATTTTTTGTTAAATTTATCAACACGTCCTGCAGCAGAAGCGAATTTTTGACGTCCTGTGTAGAATGGATGGCACGCTGAGCAAATTTCTACGCGCACTTCGTCTTTAACAGAACCGCTCTCAAACTCGTTTCCACACGCACATTTAACCATCACTTTTTTATAGTTTGGATGGATTCCTGCTTTCATCTCATTTCATCTCCTTCCGCCCTGAATCTTTTCGAAACAGAGTTTATATGCAATGAAAAACACACATGATAAAATTATAACAACCGTCCCGATGTTTTGCAACTATCCATTTATAACCGTTTTAAATTTCCGTTTGCTTTCCACTCTTCATCTAACATCGCAAAAAACTCGTCGTTCGTTTTCGTTTGCTTTAAACGTTGAATAAAACGTTCAATAAAGTCTGGCGTGTCCGACATCGTCTTGCGAATCGCCCATAATTTTTCTAAATGTTCCCTCGGAATTAATAACTCTTCTTTTCGCGTGCCAGAACGACGAATGTCGATGGCAGGGAAAATACGTTTTTCCGCTAGTGATCGGTCGAGATGAAGCTCCATGTTTCCTGTTCCTTTAAATTCTTCGTAAATGACGTCATCCATGCGCGAACCTGTGTCGACAAGGGCGGTAGCTAAAATCGTTAAACTGCCCCCTTCTTCAATGTTGCGCGCCGCCCCGAAAAATCGCTTCGGACGATGGAATGCCGCTGGATCAATTCCTCCTGACAGCGTACGTCCGCTTGGCGGAATGACTAAGTTGTACGCCCTCGCTAACCGCGTAATGCTGTCCATTAAAATGACGACGTCACGCTTATGTTCGACAAGACGCATCGCCCGTTCGAGCACAAGCTCCGCTACTTTAATATGATTTTCTGGCACTTCATCAAACGTGGAGCTGACGACATCGGCTGATACAGAACGTTCAATGTCCGTCACTTCCTCTGGGCGTTCATCAATGAGCAAGACAATCAGTTCAACATCAGGGTGATTCGTTGTGATGCTGTTGGCGATTTCTTTTAATAACATCGTTTTTCCTGCTTTTGGCGGTGCGACAATTAAGCCGCGCTGACCGAATCCGATCGGAGCAATCAAGTCGATGAGGCGGGTAGATAGCTTGTCCGGTGTCGTTTCCAGCTTCATTTGACGGCTTGGGTAAAGCGGTGTGAGCGCTGGGAAATGGACGCGTTCTTTCGCGATTTCTGGGTCTTCACCGTTTACAGCCTCGACGTGCAATAAGCCGAAATATCGTTCGTTTTCTTTTGGCGGCCGCACTTTTCCTGAAACTTTATCACCGTTGCGCAAATCAAAACGACGAATTTGCGATGCGGAAATATAAATATCTTCCGAACTCGGGGAATAGTTAATCGGACGCAAAAAGCCGAATCCTTCTGATTGAATAATTTCAAGCACGCCTTCCATGAAAAAGAGGCCGTCTTGCTCGGCGCGCGCTTTTAAAATCGCAAAAATTAATTCTTTTTTTGTCAGTTTGCTGTAATATGAAATTTTGTATTGGCGAGCTAACTCATATAGCTCTTTAATTGTCATATTTTCTAGCGTTGCAATTGTTAAATCTCCTAGCTCCATACTTACACCACTCTTTTATTTATTTTGATGAATTCCTCTTTGGATGGAAACAGCGAAGATGAAAAGATGATGAGAAGAGACGTAACACGACTATTTTACCCTTTTTTCATATTTTCAATCAATAGAAAAAGAGCGAGAGCGCAAAAAGTTCGCGCATCTCGCGATCACTTCATAACAAGGTTCGGCTTTTTCTTTAAGCTATGGCGTCCTTCAATGAAACGAACAGTTCCCGATTTTGCTCGCATGACAATCGAATGTGTCTCTCCATACGCCCCTTTAAATTGCACGCCGCGAAGCAACTCCCCGTCAGTCACCCCCGTTGCCGCAAAAATGGCGTCATCCCCTTTGACGAGATCTTCCATGCGCAACACACGGTTAACATCTAAGCCCATTTTCTTGCATCGTTCTACTTCAGCATCGTTTTGCGGCAACAGTTTTCCTTGTATTTCTCCTCCGAGACATTTGAGCGCAACAGCCGCTAATACCCCTTCTGGAGCGCCGCCTGAACCGAACAAAATGTCCACCCCTGTATGATCGAACGCTGTATTGATCGCCGCCGCAACATCACCGTCATTAATGAGCTTAATGCGCGCACCTGCTTCGCGCAACTCAGCAATGATGCGCTCATGGCGCGGACGGTTCAAAACGATCGCCACTACGTCTTCCACATCTTTATTTTTTGCTTTAGCAACAGCTTTTAAGTTATCAATAATGGGAGCGTTAATGTCAATCATGCCGACCGCTTCTGGCCCGACAGCAATTTTGTCCATATACATATCTGGTGCATGAAGCAAGTTGCCGTGATCCGCTACTGCTACAACCGCTAATGCATTCCAACCACCAGAAGCGACGATGTTCGTTCCTTCAAGCGGATCGACCGCCACATCAACACGTGGACCATAACCGTTACCGAGCTTCTCGCCAATATACAGCATTGGCGCTTCATCCATTTCCCCTTCGCCGATAACGACCGTTCCTTTCATCGGAACGGTGTCAAATACGTCGCGCATCGCAGAGGTAGCAGCTTCATCTGCTTCGTCTTTTTTGCCACGCCCCATCCAACGCGCCGCAGCTAACGCCGCTGCTTCTGTTACACGGACAAGCTCCATTGATAAACTTCTTTCCATCGTTTCTCCCTCTCCCCTTTGATGCATTATGTGTTCTTCAGTTGCTCAATTTCTTGTTCAGTCATTTGTTCGCGCCAAACGGTTGCGCCCAAGTTGGCAAGTTTGTCAACTAGGTTGCTATAGCCGCGATCAATATGTTCCAATCCTGTAATTTCTGTAATCCCTTCAGCCATTAATCCAGCAACGACAAGCGCTGCTCCTGCGCGCAAATCGGTCGCACGCACTTTTGCCCCTTGCAGCCGCGATGGCCCTGTAATAATCGCTGAACGCCCTTCGACTTTCACATTGGCGTTCATGCGCCGCAATTCATCAATATGTTTGAAACGTGCACTATAAATCGTGTCGGTGACGATGCTCGTCCCAGACGCTTTCGTTAATAGTGAAGTGAATGGCTGTTGTAAGTCGGTCGGAAAGCCAGGATAAACGAGCGTTTTAACATCGACCGCGCGAAGATGATCTTTCGTCGCTACAAGAACTTGGTCATCGCTCGTTTCCACAACGACACCCATCTCGCGCATTTTCGCAATGATAGCTTCTAGGTGCTGCGGGATGACGTTGTCAATGACGACTTCTTTTCCCATGGCTGCACCGATAATCATATACGTCCCCGCTTCAATGCGATCTGGAATAATGGAATGGCGGCAACCGTGTAGCTGCTCAACACCATCAATGCGAATGACATCCGTTCCTGCTCCTTTAATGCGCGCACCCATATTTGTTAACAGCGTCGCTACATCAATAATCTCCGGTTCTTTTGCCGCATTTTCAATAATCGTTCTTCCTTTTGCTAAGACGGCAGCTAACATGATGTTAATCGTCGCACCAACGCTGACGACGTCTAAGTAAATGCGCGCACCTCGAAGCTCCTCAGCTCGTAAATAAATCGCACCTTGTTCGTTTGTCACCTTCGCCCCGAGTGCCTCGAATCCTTTAATGTGTTGGTCGATCGGACGCGGACCGAGATGACACCCACCCGGAAGACCGATGACCGCTTTTTTGAAACGTCCGAGCATCGCACCCATTAAGTAATATGATGCGCGTAACTTTTTGACTTTTCCGTTTGGTAAAGGCATAGAAACGATATGAGACGGGTCAATGACGACTTCATTTTCATCAAAATGAAACGTACCCCCAATTTCTTCAATCAACTGTCCTAGCACATGAACGTCTGAAATGTTCGGCAATCCTTCAATGACTACGGGGGAATTCGCCAAAATAGCGGCTGGAATGAGAGCGACGGCACTGTTTTTCGCCCCGCTAATGCGCACGGAACCTTGAAGGAGATCACCGCCGACGATTTTTAACTTTTCCATATTTGTCTCCCTTCTCGCAAAGCAAGTACTAGAACGCGACGGAAAACTGCTCATTTATTATTTTTGATTTGCTTTATGCCAGTCTGCTAAAAACTTTTCGATGCCTTGATCTGTCAGTGGATGCTTAAACAATTGCATTAACACGTTGTAAGGAACTGTCGCGATGTGCGCCCCTTTTAATGCCGCTTCTGTCACATGTTGTGGATGACGGATAGATGCGGCGATAATTTCCGTTTCAATATCGTGAATCGCAAAAATGTTTGCGATCGTTTCAATTAAATCTAAGCCATTATGACCGATATCATCGAGGCGTCCTAAAAATGGAGAGACGTACGTTGCACCAGCGCGCGCCGCTAACAACGCTTGATTTGCGCTAAAGATGAGCGTGACGTTCGTTTTAATTCCTTTTTCACTAAACACTTTTACTGCTTTTAGTCCCTCTGGCGTCATTGGCACTTTAATTGTAATATTTGGAGCAATTTTCGCTAACTCTTCTCCTTCTGCAATCATTCCTCCTGCATCTGTTGCAATCACCTCAGCGCTAACGGAGCCTGAAACGAGAGAAGTAATTTCACGAAGGCGATCGTGGAATGATACGTTTTCTTTGGCAACGAGGCTCGGATTGGTCGTTACCCCCGCTAAAATGCCAAGTTCGTGAGCGTGGCGAATTTCGTCAATGTTCGCTGTGTCAATAAAAAATTTCATAATTTTCAACCTCCTAAACGCTTTCAAAATGGAATGAAACAAAACCGCCCGCTTCAGCAAGGCTGAAACGGCGCGGCTTGTATTACAACGCTTTGCCGGAAGAACCGAACTCGCGCATTTTGCCAATCACTGTTTCTTTAATCGCATCGCGACCAGGGCCAAGGAATTTACGAGGATCGTACACTTTTTCGTCTTTCGCTAACACTTCGCGCACTACTTTTGTAAACGCCATTTGATTTTCTGTATTGACGTTAATTTTTGATGTACCTAAAGAAATAGCGCGTTGAATTTGCTCTGTTGGAATGCCTGTTCCACCATGCAATACGAGCGGCACACCTGTACGATCACGAATTTCTTCCATTTCTTTAAATCCTAACTTCGGCTCACCTTTGTATGGGCCGTGCACAGAGCCGAGCGCAGGTGCTAAACAGTCAATGCCTGTACGCTTCACAAGCTCTTCGCACTCATCTGGATTTGCATAAATGATTCCTTCTGCAACAACGTCATCTTCTTGTCCGCCGACTGTTCCGAGTTCAGCCTCAACAGACACCCCGCGCGCATGAGCGTACTCTACTACTTTTGATGTAATGTCAACGTTTTCTTCAAATGGGTGATGGGATGCGTCAATCATAACGGACGTAAATCCAGCATCGATCGCTGCTTTACATTTTTCAAAGCTCGAACCGTGGTCAAGGTGAATGGCGACAGGAACAGTAATGTTCATGTCTTCCATTAATCCTTTCACCATGTTTACAATCGTCTTAAAGCCGCCCATATAGCGAGCTGCTCCTTCAGACACACCAAGAATGACAGGAGATTTCTCTTCTTCTGCCGCCGCTAAAATAGCTTGCGTCCATTCTAAGTTGTTAATATTGAATTGACCGACCGCATACTTACCCGCCAATGCTTGCTTAAGCATTTCCGTCATTGAAACTAAAGGCATCGTTAAATCCTCCTTAAATGTAGCCATTGTTCACTATCCGAAAGCGCCTTTCACATGTACAATGACCAAAATACGACAAATTTATACAAGACGGTCTCGAATAGTATGTACATTATAAGAATAACAAACTTTGTTTCCATCCATCAACATTATTCACCGAAACGAACAAAACTTTGTGAAAAAAGTTCAAAAAGCTGTCAATGGTTAACCAATATATTTTTTCACTGCATCACGCATATCATCAATGTCAAAAGGTTTCGCAAAATGTGTCAACGCACCGAGCTTTTTCGTTTCATGAATCATATCGAGTTCTCCGTAGGCCGTCATCACGATGACTTTCACATGTTCGTTCATCTGTTTCATTCTCTTTAAAATTTCTACCCCATCCATCCCCGGAATTTTCATATCTAACAGCACTAAATCGGGAGAATGTTTCGCAAATATATCGAGCGCCTGAATGCCGTTCGCCGCTTGGTACGTTTCGTATCCTTCTTTTTGAAACACTTCATTTAGTAAAATACGAATGCCAAACTGGTCGTCCACAATTAAAATCTTCCCCGCCATACTCAACACCTCTATTTTCTCTTTATATCATACCCCTATTTTTATTATCGTATCATTATTTCGAAATTTTTACCATTTATCCTGCTTACCGTTCGAATTTTGATCATTTTTTTATTTTTTAATATAATGAACAACAAACGAGTAGTCGCATGAAAAGGAGATTAGTCATGTTAAAAATATTATGCACACAACTTGCAGGGGTGTTTCAACGAATAAGTGCCCAAGAAGAACAACAGTTTGAAGATGCGGCACGGCTGCTTGCGCAAGCGATGATTAGCGAAGGAACGATTTTCATTTACGGGATTGGTGAAATGGAAGCGGTCGTTGTTGAAGCGTTGCATGGGGCTGAACGATTCCCAAACGTCAAACGGTTCAATATGGACGACGTAACAACTGCGGATCGCGTGCTTATCATCTCCCGCTTTTGCACAGATGAAGAGGCAATTCGCCTCGCAAAACAACTGCGCGAACAAAACATATGGACAATCGGCATGTCATCTATTGTAGGAGAAACGACGACATCGCTTGTCGACCACGTCGATGTGCATATTGATTTATGCTTAAAACAGCCGCTCGTTCCAATAGAAGACGGGACACGTATCGGTTTCCCTTCCGCTCTTGCCGCTTTGTTTGCTTACCATAGCTTAATGCTTATGACAAAAGATATTGTTGCAGAATATGAATAAAAAGGATGTCTAGCTAGACATCCTTTTCTTATTTTTCCAGCGATGCGCGAATAAATTCGCGGAAAAGAGGTTGTGGACGTGTCGGGCGAGATGTAAATTCCGGATGAAATTGCGCCGCAACAAACCACGGATGATCTTTTAACTCAATAATTTCTACAAGACGGCCATCTGGGCTTGTACCTGAAAACACAAAGCCGTTCTCTTCCATCATCGTACGATATTCGTTATTAAATTCATAACGATGACGATGGCGCTCATAAATGACTTCATCTTGATACGCCTCATACGCTTTCGTTCCTTCTACAAGCTTGCACGGATATAAGCCGAGGCGAAGCGTTCCGCCTAAATCTTCAATATCTTTTTGTTCCGGCAATAAATCGATAATCGGATGCGGCGTATTCGGATCAATTTCTGCCGAGTGAGCGCCTTTTAAACCGACGACATGGCGGGCAAACTCAACGGATGCTAGCTGCATGCCTAAACAAATGCCAAGGAACGGAATGCGCTGTTCGCGAGCGTAGCGAATCGCTTCAATTTTTCCTTCGATGCCGCGATCGCCAAATCCGCCTGGAACGAGAATACCGTTTACTCCTTGCAGCAATTGCGCCACGTTGTCCCGATCAACATGTTCGGAGTTAATCCAACGAATATCGACATCCGTATCAAACGCATATCCCGCATGACGTAACGCTTCCACGACAGAGATGTAAGCATCTTGAAGCTCGACGTATTTTCCGACGAGGGCAATCGTTGTTTTGTTTGATAAGTTGCGCACTTTTTCAACGAGCGCGATCCATTCTGTCATATCCGCTTCGTTGCAGTTTAGTTTTAAATGTTCGCAAACGATTTGGTCTAACTTTTGTTCTTGAAGCATAAGCGGGACAGCGTATAACGTGTCAGCGTCACGCGCTTCAATGACCGCTTTCGGATCGATGTCGCAAAATAGGGCGATTTTATCTTTCATATCTTGGGACATCGGCATTTCTGTGCGCACGACGATCACGTTTGGTTGAATGCCTAGGCTGCGCAATTCTTTGACGCTATGTTGCGTCGGTTTCGTCTTCATCTCACCTGCCGCCTTAATGTACGGGACAAGCGTACAATGAATGTACATCACGTTTTCGCGGCCAACGTCGCTTTTGATTTGACGAATCGCTTCTAAAAACGGAAGAGATTCAATGTCACCAACTGTCCCTCCGATTTCTGTAATAACGACGTCCGCATTCGTTTCGCGACCTGCGCGAAAGACGCGCTCTTTAATTTCATTCGTAATGTGCGGAATGACTTGTACCGTACCGCCTAAATAATCACCGCGACGTTCTTTTTTCAATACAGTGGAGTAAATTTTTCCCGTCGTTACGTTGCTGTATTTGTTCAAGTTAATGTCGATAAAGCGCTCGTAATGTCCTAAATCTAAGTCTGTTTCTGCGCCATCATCTGTGACGAATACTTCTCCGTGTTGATACGGACTCATCGTCCCCGGGTCAACGTTAATGTATGGATCAAATTTTTGAATCGTCACTTTTAAGCCGCGATTTTTTAGCAATCGGCCAAGTGATGCAGCCGTAATTCCTTTCCCAAGCGATGATACAACGCCACCTGTTACGAAAATATATTTGGTCATGAAACCTTCCCCCTCAACTCATTTGGAATAGTTACAGTGTGTGCGACTTCGGGGAAAAATAAAAACGCTCCACTTACAAATTAGTAAGGGAGCGAACGTATCTCTATGAAAAGAGCCCAAACAGAATTCTACATATATCGATGTAAAAAGTCAAGGTTATAATTCCTCATCTTCTTCTAACTCAAGCTCTTCATCGACGACATCTAATTCTTCGTCAATCGGAGCATCGTCTAAATCTAGTTCTTCATCTAATAAATCGTCGATCACTTCTTCATCTTCGTCTAAAGCAAATTCATCGTCAAGCAATTCCTCGTCCTCTAACAATTCTTCATCTAAATCGTCGTATACGAGTTCATCTTCATCCATTAGCTCATCGAAATCATCAAAGTCATCGGCCGCTTTTTTCTTCTTCTTGACGCGTTCCACAGGTACCGCTTCGTCTTCTGTTTGATCGTATGGATACCATGCGCGCAAGCCCCAAGCTGTTTCCCCGATACAAATAAACCGTCCATCGACGTTTAAATCTGTATAAAACTGCGCCAAGCGCGGGCGCACTTCACTTTCGGATAACCCTTTTATCGCGACGAGTTGTTCGACCATTTCTTGAAATGATACCGTCTGCTTTTTCTCACACAATAGCAAATACGCAAGTTCGACGAAAGACATCTCTCGCAATTGTTCTTGAGAGTATTGCTCCAAACTCACTTTCCGCACTCCCTTTCTCCAACGTATGAAAACATCAAAAATCCATACCATTCATTATAAACAAATTCATTTACTTTATGCTAGAGCGTTGTCCAAAAAAAATGTCGGGACATTCCCCGACATTACATATTGCGGCGATATTGTCCACCGACTTCGTACAGCGCTTTCGTAATTTGTCCTAAGCTTGCTACTTTTACTGTTTCCATCAGCTCAGCAAAAATATTTCCGCCGCTTACTGCTACATGTTTTAATCGTGCAAGCGCCTCTTCGACTTCCCCTCTATGCTCTTCGTGGAATTTACGCAAGTTTTCAAGTTGCAACTGTTTTTCTTCGTATGATGCGCGAGCAAGCTGCAAGCTCTCAATTTCTTCTTCGACAGCAGCATTCGGATTTAAATACGTGTTTACTCCGATAATCGGGAGTTCCCCACTATGTTTTTTCATCTCATAATACATTGACTCGTCTTGAATTTTGCCGCGCTGATATTGCATCTCCATCGCTCCGAGCACGCCGCCACGCTCATCGAGACGTTCGAACTCTTTTAGCACTGCCTCCTCAACTAAGTCGGTTAACTCCTCAATAATGAATGAACCTTGCAGCGGGTTTTCATTTTTCGTCAACCCGTGCTCTTTTGTAATAATGAGCTGAATCGCCATCGCGCGACGAACAGATTCTTCCGTCGGTGTAGTAATTGCCTCATCATAAGCGTTCGTATGGAGCGAGTTGCAATTGTCATGAAGCGCCATAAGCGCTTGTAACGTCGTGCGAATGTCGTTAAAGTCGATTTCTTGGGCATGTAGTGAACGACCCGACGTTTGTACGTGATATTTCAATTTTTGGCTCCGTTCATTTGCTCCGTATTTTTCGCGCATCGCTACCGCCCAAATGCGCCGTGCGACCCGGCCGATTACGGTATATTCGGGATCGAGACCGTTGCTGAAGAAAAATGATAAGTTTGGTGCAAAATCATCAATGTGCATACCTCGGCTTAAATAGTATTCCACGTACGTAAAGCCGTTAGCGAGCGTAAATGCCAATTGCGTAATCGGGTTCGCTCCCGCCTCGGCAATATGATAACCTGAGATCGAAACAGAATAGTAGTTGCGCACGCGGTTGTCAATGAAATATTGTTGAATGTCCCCCATCATGCGCAAAGCGAATTCCGTCGAGAAAATACACGTATTTTGCCCTTGGTCTTCTTTTAAAATATCAGCTTGCACCGTTCCGCGCACCGTTTGTAGCGTCCATGCTTTCACTTGCTCGTATTCTTCTTTTGTCAGCTTTCGCCCAAGCTCTGCTTCTTTCTTTTCTACTTGTTGATCGATCGCTGTGTTCATAAACATCGCTAAAATGATTGGCGCCGGACCGTTGATCGTCATCGATACGGACGTGAGCGGATCGCACAAATCAAAACCTTTGTATAGCTTTTTCATATCATCTAACGTACAAACGCTTACACCGCTCTCACCAATTTTCCCAAAAATGTCCGGGCGTTCGTTCGGATCCTCGCCATATAGCGTTACAGAATCAAACGCTGTGCTCAGCCGTTTCGCGTGATCATCTTTACATAAGTAATGGAAACGTCGGTTCGTCCGCTCTGGCGTCCCTTCCCCTGCAAATTGCCGCTTCGGATCTTCTCCTTGCCGTTTAAACGGAAATACGCCTGCTGTAAACGGAAACGCGCCCGGAACGTTTTCTTTATAAATCCATCGTAAAATTTCTCCGTAATCTTTAAATTTCGGGAGCGCCACTTTCGGAATATACAACCCGGCTAAACTTTTTGTCGTTAGTGGGGTGACGATTTCTTTATCCCGCACTTTCGTCACAAACTCTTTTGCGGCATATTTCTTTTTCACGTCTTCCCATGATGCTAATAGCTTTCTTGACTCTGGCGTTAACTTTTCCTCATATGTCCGCTTCGCCTCTTGTAAAGCTAACAACGCTTGTTCATCATGGCGCTCGTTCATCGCTTCGATTGCACCTTCAAGCTGGAATATGCGGCGAGCAATCTCACATTGTTCATTGACACGTTTATGATATTGTCTAATCGTATCCGCAATTTCACGCAAATAATGGCGACGCTCATTCGGAATGATGACGTTTTGTTTTTCGACATGATCGACTTTTTGTAACGTCGTTGTCCAATTCGTTCCCATTCGTTCGTTAATTAAATCAATTAATGCGACAAACAACGTATTCGTTCCAGGATCGTTAAATTGGCTAGCGATCGTACCGAACACCGGCATGTCGCTCACATCGCGATCAAACAATTGATGGCTGCGCTGATATTGCTTTTGCACTTGACGCTTCGCATCTTCTGACCCTTTGCGCTCAAATTTATTAATGACGATGAGATCGGCATAGTCGATCATATCGATTTTTTCAAGTTGCGATGGTGCGCCAAATTCACTCGTCATAACATACATCGCAATGTCGCAAATATCTTTAATCGCCGCATCACCTTGCCCGATCCCGCTCGTCTCGACGATTACTAAATCAAAGCCTGCCGCTTTGACGACTTCAATTGCATCTTGAATCGCGAGCGATAATTCCGAACGGGAACTGCGCGTCGCTAAACTGCGCATATATACGCGCGGTGAGGAAATCGCATTCATACGAATGCGGTCGCCAAGCAACGCACCGCCCGTTTTTTGTTTTGTCGGGTCAACGGACAAAATAGCTACTTTTTTGTCTGGAATTTCGTTTAAAAAGCGGCGTACAAGCTCATCGGTAAGCGAGCTTTTCCCAGCACCACCTGTTCCCGTAATACCGATTACCGGGACGCGTTTTGCCATCGCCTTCACTCGTTGTAAAGCAACTTCTGTCGCAGCGGCTACTTCACTATGATCGTTTACGCGATTTTCACACACGGTAATGAGTCGCGCCACCGCTTGAACATCCCCGCTTGCTAATCGCTCGACTTCATCGGTAATTTCCCTGACGGTCGGAAAATCACATTGCTCCATCATGATATTAATCATTCCTTGCAATCCGTAACGCCGACCATCTTCAGGCGAGAAAATACGTGCGATCCCATATTCGTGCAATTCTTTTATTTCCCTTGGAATAATAACGCCACCGCCGCCGCCGTAAATGCGAATATGTGAAGCGCCGCGCTGTTGCAATAAGTCGTACATATATTTAAAAAACTCCATATGTCCACCTTGATAAGAAGACACCGCGATCCCTTGTACATCTTCTTGAATGGCAGCGTTCACAATTTCTTCGACGGAACGATTATGGCCGAGGTGAATGACCTCTGCTCCGCTCGCTTGTAAAATGCGGCGCATAATGTTAATTGCCGCATCGTGCCCATCAAACAAGCTAGACGCTGTTACAAAGCGAACGTGATGTTTTGGACGATAAATGTGCGCCATCTTTCTCCCATCCCCTTTCGCTACCGCTTTATAATGCCGTCAAGCAATAGCTTCGTTTGCAACTCAATATATTCATCGAGCGTATACATTTTTTTTAACGCCCAACGACGGAACCCCCACATTTGACCGAGAACGAAAATGTTATGTGCAAATAATTGAATTTC
>NZ_DAITON010000032.1:0-18038 GCF_036834105.1 Anoxybacillus sp.
TGTCTCCTTTTTTGTTTGGTTGTCAATTTATGTTAGTGATTTTACTCATCTACAGAAGGTAACTTATTTGAAGAAATTGAAAGGGTCTTGCTAAAAAATCTATCTAGGGATAAAGGGAGATTTGGTCATTCCCAAGATCCTACTACATCATCAAGTATTCAAAGGTTTAAAAAGGTAGCTGAAAAAACAAATTGCATTTTTTCATCGAGAGCAAAGATTTGGGGAAGCTATAACTTTGTTGAGGACTTATCGCTAGAAGAAAACCTTGAGAACAATTTGAAACTATTAAAGCGTTTCAATAGAGTTGCTCCTTGTGAAGGGCTCGATGGATTTGTTATTGAAGTTTATGGTAAAGAGTATGGAGATCGATTAGATAATTTATCTAAAACGTTAAGACGAGTTTTGACATATCTAAGTGATAAAGATCCAGCAAAGATTCATTGCATGAATCAAAATATTCTCAGATCGGATTGGCGATTTTCTTTTGGTGGTCAAACTTTTTTCGTTACTACATTTGCTCCATGTTATCCTAAGAAACATCCTAGGTATTCACACAACCCATTTTCTACGTTCGTGCTTTTACAACCAGAGTTTTCTTTTGATCATAATGGTATTCATGCTGGGAATCCTAAGCGTGAGTTAATAAAAGAAAAGATTAGAAGCAAATTCAGAGAGAACGGATCTGAATATAATATTGACTTAGTAAGGCAGCCGTTAGAAGTCTATAAGTATGTAAAACCTATAAATATTGATGATGTACCTGTAAGATGGTGGGAAGAAAAGTGATGCAAGGAATGTAAACTTCCAATTAATTAAATATGTAGTGCCCACGATCTAGATTAAACTAGCATCGTGGGGGAATAAAAGATAAGGGAGGGAGCGATATGCTCATCGTCGAGCATCTACATTTAACACGCTATACGATGGGTCTTTTTCCGTTTTTTTATGACAAACATTTGTGGACGAAAGCGTTAGAGGAAGATGGAGAAATTGTTGTGAAACAAAGTCCGATGGACATTATTGAACAAAGTTGTTTGTACTATGGCGCTAGTTTAAGAGGAAGGAAAGATGGATCAAAACATATTATTGGCACTTCGCATAAAGCACCCATTGCAGTCGAACCAACGAACGAAATTTTCTTTTTTCCAACGATCTCCCCAACGAATCCTCAATGTATATGGCTATCGCATTTACATATTCGTCATCATGAGCATGTTCAAGGTGGAAAAACACGCATTACTTTTTCAAACGGGACGAGCGTCGAGCTATGTATTTCCCATCATTCATTTGTGAACCAATTGCATCGCACAGCTCAGTTGCGGACAAAGATGAGCGAACGAATCGAAGCGCGCGAACGAAAAATGATGTATTTGTTATATTTGCGGGAAAGGGAATTGTCGTAGTAGTTTTCTCTTTTCCTCTAAACTTGTACAATATAAACATGAGCACGTAGCAAAGGGGTTACTGTATGAGTTTAGAGGAATTAAAACAATGGTTTACGATCAAACATATGCTTGACATGTTAGCGGAATATCGTTCATTTGGCGTTATTCCGGGCATCGTCTTGCCGATGGCAGAGGCGTTTTTACCGTTTTTGCCGCTTTTCGTTTTTGTCATGGCAAACGCGGCGGCATTCGGTCTTTGGAAAGGGTTTTTCATCTCATGGATTGGAACGAGCGCAGGCTCACTGCTCGTCTTTTTTCTCGTTCGAAAAATCGGGAGACAACGATTTTTCTCTTTTTTACATCGCCATCCGACCATTCGCCGCATGATGCATTGGATTGAGCGTCGCGGCTTTGGGCCGCTCTTTTTACTGCTTTGTTTCCCATTTACACCATCCGCGGCAGTGAATGTCGTGGCAGGATTATCAGGTATTGCGATGCAGCAATATATGCTTGCCGTGTTGCTCGGAAAAATGGTGATGGTGTTTACGATTAGTTTTATCGGCTATGACGTTGTCGCTTTAATTCGTCAACCGATGCGCACCGTATTTGTCGCAGCCGCTATTTTTCTTCTTTGGTACGTCGGAAAAAAAGTCGAGCAACGTTTCGCATTGCACGATGGAAAATAAGAAAGGATGAACAATATGTCTGTACGTTTTATCATCGGGCGGTCGGGAAGCGGAAAAACGACGATGTGTTTAACAGAAATGATCGAACAACTTGCGCATGAACCCGATGGCGATCCGATTATTTATCTCGTTCCTGAACAAATGACGTTTCAATCGGAATATGCTCTTATGAACGCAAACGTCAAAGGAATGATTCGCGCACAAGTGTTTAGTTTCACGCGCCTCGCTTGGCGCGTCTTGCAAGAGACAGGCGGCATGAGCCGCCATCATTTAACGCAAACAGGCGTACATATGTTGCTAAGGAAAATTGTTGAACAACAAAAAGAACAGTTAAAGCTGTTTCGAAAAGCAGCCGACAAACGCGGCTTTATTGAACAACTTGAACAAATGTTGACGGAATATAAACGATATTGTGTGACGCCAGCAGCATTAAAACAAACGGAAGAAGAGCTGCGCCGTCATGCGACCGCAAACGAAATGGTACTTGCTGATAAATTAAAAGATACAGCGATGATTTTTGAGCAATTTGAACAACAGATGGCACATCATTATGTCGATTCAGAAGATTATTTGCGCCTGCTTGCGGAAAAAATTCGCCATTCTTCCTATATGAAACGTGCGCGCATTTACATGGACGGCTTTTATGAATTTACCCCGCAAGAATATATGGTGATTGAACAGTTGTTTATTCATTGCCCACATGTGACGGTTGCGCTTACGTTAGACGCTCCGTATGAACAACTACCAAACGATTTGCACGTATTTCGTAGCACGTGGCGAACGTATGCCCAACTGCGCGAAATGGCGCTACAAAATGGAGTGGCGATTGAAAAAGTAGAACAACTTCATGAAAACGTCCGCCACAAACATGAAGAGCTTCGCCATCTTGAAGCACATTACGATGATCGTCCTGTACGTGTATGGCCAAAACAAACGGAAGCGATTGTCATTGGAGAAGCGACCACTCGCCGAGCAGAAATGGAAGGCATTGCTCGTGAAATCATTCGGCTTGTGCGCGATGAAGGATATCGCTATCGTGACATCGCTTTGCTCATTCGCAACGTTTCAGACTATCGCGACGTGTTAAAAACGGTATTTGCAGATTATCGCATTCCGTATTTTATTGATGAAAAAGAACCGATGCTTGATCATCCGTTCATTGAATGTTTGCGCGCAAGCATCGAAGCAGTACGGACGAACTTTCGTTACGAAGCGGTATTTCGTGCTGTGAAAACCGACTTGTTTTTTTCGTTTGATGAGCCGATACATGAGATGCGCATGGCGATCGATCAACTGGAAAACTATGTGCTCGCTTCGGGCGTACAAGGAGACAAATGGACAGAACATTGGACGTATCGCAAGTATAAAGGGCTCGAAGGGATCCATGCGCCACAAACAGATGAAGAAAAACGATATGAGCAACAATTAAATGAATGGCGCAAGCTTGTTATTTCTCCGTTGTTGTTTTTACAAAAGCGGTTAAAACAAGCAAAGACAGGACGTGAACAATGCGAAGCGCTATATGCATACGCAGAACAACTTCACATTCCACAAAAGCTGCAACGATGGCGCGATGAAGCGGAAGAGAGAGGCGACTTGTCCGCTATGCGTCACCATGAGCAAGTATGGCAAGCGTTTATTCATTTGCTTGATGAATATGTGGAAATATTAGGCGATGAATCTCTTTCACTCGAAACGTTTTTTACCATTATTGAAACGGGATTAGAAAGTTTGCAGTTTTCTCTCGTGCCACCGGCAACCGACCAAGTGTTAATTGCTCATTTTGATCGTTCCCGCCTTTCCAACATTCGCTGTACGTTTCTTGTCGGGGTGAACGAAGGCATTATTCCGATGCGCAAAAACGATGATGGGATGTTGTCGGAAGTGGATCGCGAATTGTTGCATCATTATTCCGTACGCGTTGCCCCAGCGAGCCGCGATCGATTGCTTGATGAGCCGTTTTTACTTTATTTAGCGCTCGTTAGCCCGTCTGAACGTTTATATGTTACGTATGCGCTAGCTGATGAGCAAGAAAAAACGTTGTTGCCATCGATGTTTATCAAACGGTTAACGGATATGTTCCCGCATGTGAAAAAAATGCAATGGGGAGCCGATCCGTTTTTCCTTCCGCCTCACGAACAATTGTCATATATGACAAACGATATCGCCACGCTCGGCCCGTTAGTGCAGCAACTTGAAGCGTGGAAGCGACAATACACTATCGCTCCGATGTGGTGGGATGTATACAACACCTACGTGCAACATGAGCAATGGAAAGAACGAATCGCGGTCGTTGTGCGGGCGTTATTTTATGAAAACCGCGCAAAACAGTTACGTAAGCAGTTGGCGAAAGAGCTATATGGAAAAAAAGTGAAAGCGAGCATTTCGCGTATGGAGACGTTTAACCGTTGTCCGTTCGCTCATTTTGCCGCGCACGGTTTAAAGTTAAAAGAACGGACGGTCTTTCAATTTAAGGCGCCAGATATGGGTCAGCTGTTTCATGAAGCGTTAAAAGTGATCGCAAATCGCTTGCGGGAAGAACGGCTACCGTGGAGTGAATTATCAAAACAACAATGCGAACAGTTGTCATATGAAGCGGTCGAGCAAATTGCTCCATACATTCAACAAGAAGTGTTGTTAAGCACGCACCGTTATCGATATATGAAGAAAAAGTTACAGACGATTATGACGAAAGCGACGACCGTATTAAGCGAACATGCGAAAAGAAGCGGATTTGTACCGATTGGCGTTGAATTAGGGTTTGGTGAAGGGGAGTTGCTCCCGCCGCTTTCGTTTACATTATCGGACGGGACGATGTTGCAGTTTGTCGGGCGCATCGACCGCGTCGACCAAGCAACGAGCGAACAAGGTGTACTTCTTCGCATTATTGACTATAAATCGAAACAAAAGACGCTTGATTTAACGGAAGTATATTACGGTTTAGCGTTACAAATGTTAGCGTATTTAGATGTCGTGCTTGAGTATGCGGAAAAGCTCGTTGGCACATCGGCGTTTCCAGCAGGGGTGTTGTACTTTCCGATTCATAACCCGACGATGAAACTGAATGAATGGCTTGAAGAACACGAGCTAGAGAAAAAGTTTTTAGAACAGTTTAAAATGGGTGGCTACGTATTAGCCGACGAACAAACGGTGCGGCTGATGGATGAACAAGTAGAGCCGGGAACGAGTTCTCTCGTTATTCCTGTTCGTTTCAATAAAAATGGAACGTTTGCGCAACATTCAAAAGTGTTAACAGAGCAACAATTTACGATGTTAAGGCAACATGTGCGCCGTCTAATCGTCGATGTAGGTGAACAAATGATCGACGGCGTGACGCATATTGCACCGTACAAACAGAAAAATAAAACAGCTTGTCAATATTGTGAGTTTCGCGATGTGTGCCAATTTGACGAAGGGGTCGATGCGGAACAATATCGCGTGTTCAAACCGAAAAATAATATAGACGAATGGTTAAAGGGGTGATCGTGTGATTCCGCGAAAACCACGAGAAAGTCAATGGACGGATGAACAATGGAAAGCGATTTATGCCACAGGTCAACATACGCTCGTTGCCGCCGCCGCAGGTTCAGGAAAAACAGCGGTGCTTGTCGAGCGCATTATTCAAAAAATATTGCATAAAGAGCGGCCGATCGATGTCGATCGGTTGCTTGTTGTGACGTTTACGAATGCGGCAGCAGCAGAAATGCGCCAGCGTATCGGAGAAGCGTTAGAGAGAGCGCTCGAAAACGAACCGCACTCGCTTCATTTGCGCAGGCAACTCAGTCTTTTGCAAAAAGCGTCTATTTCCACGATTCACTCGTTTTGTTTAGATGTCATTCGCAAATATTATTACATGATCGGCATTGATCCGGTGTTTCGCATCGCGGATGAAGGGGAGATGGCGCTATTAAAAGAAGAAGTGTTAGAAACGTTATTTGAACAATATTATGCGGAAAACGATGAAGCGTTTTTAGCTGTTGTTGACAAATATACGAGCGATCGGACAGATGCGGATTTGCAAACGCTTATTTTACGGCTATATGAATTTTCTCGTTCGCATCCAAACCCGAACGAATGGTTACAACAAATCGTTCATATGTACGATGTCGAAGAAGGTGCACGCGTCGACGATTTACCGTATGCACATTACCTTTTTCAAGCGGTTGATTTGGCGCTAGAGACAGCGGAACAACGATTGGCGCAAGCGTTGCAAAAAACGAAAGAGCCAGGTGGACCGGATTATTTGCATGCAACGCTCGTTAGCGATCAACAAGTTATTGCCAAGCTCAAAGAGGCGCGTGCTGAATCGTGGCAAAAGCTACATGAAACGATGAAAAACGTATCGTTTGCGACGGCAAAAAGAAAGCCGAAAGACGGGACATATGATGAACAATTGATTGATGAGGTAAAAAAACTGCGCGAGCAAGTGAAAAAAGAAATAAACAGTGTAACAGAAGAACTGTTTTCGTTTCAACCCGCGACATACGTGCGCCATTTGCGCGAGATGAAGCCGATGGTTGCTACGATCATACAAATGGTGCAACGGTTTGCCGATCTATTGCAAGCGAAAAAAGACGAAAAAGGGATCGTTGATTTTTCAGACTTAGAACATTATTGTTTACACATTTTACGCGATCGTTCTGCGGAACATGAGTTCAAGCCGTCGGAAGCGGCTCTTTATTATCGAGCGCAATTTGCCGAAGTGCTCGTCGACGAATACCAAGATACAAATATGGTGCAAGAGTCTATTTTACGGCTCGTATGTAACGACGATGAAGCGACAGGCAATTTGTTTATGGTCGGCGATGTGAAGCAATCGATTTACGGCTTTCGTCTTGCGGAACCGTCGCTTTTTTTACAAAAATATGATCGGTTTACGAAAGACGGCGAGGGCGGATTGCGCATTGATTTAGCGAAAAACTTTCGCAGCCGAAAAGAAATATTAGATGGAACGAACTTTATTTTCCGACAACTCATGACGGAAACGGTCGGGGACATGCGTTATGACGATGACGCGGCTCTTCGCTTTGGCGCGCGCGATTATCCGGAAAAACAAGTGCCAGTCGAATGTGTGTGGATTAATGAAGCAAAAGAAGAAAGCGACGAAGAAGAACAAGAAGATGTGACAGCCGTTCAGCTTGAAGCGAGATGGATCGCGAAAAAAATCAAACAACTGCTTGCCGAGCCGTTTTTCGTTTACGACCGTCGCTTAAAAGGAGAACGGCGTCTCATGTATCGCGACATCGTCATTTTATGTCGCTCGATGTCGTCTGCTTCAGCGATGTTAGAAGAATTTCGGAAGCAAAACGTTCCGGTATATGCCGAGTTGTCGACAGGTTACTTTTCAGCGACCGAAGTGTCAATTATGTTATCGCTTTTGAAAGTGATTGACAATCCGTATCAAGACATTCCGCTTGCAGCGGTGCTTCGCTCACCGATTGTTGGATTGGACGAAAATGAGTTGGCGCGCATTCGTTTGGCGAAAAAAGACGGGGCATTTTATGAGGCGTTGCTTGCTTTTGTCGAGCAATCACAAGATGATGAGCTTTATGAAAAAGTGAAACGTTGGCTTTCGTATTTATCGGAGTGGCGTACAGCCGCAAGACAAAAGCCGCTTGCTGACTTCATTTGGCAATTGTATCGTGATACAAACTTTTACGACTACGTCGGCGGAATGCCGGGAGGAAAACAGCGGCAAGCGAATTTACGCGCGTTGTATGATCGCGCAAAACAATATGAAAAAACGTCGTTTCGTGGCATTTTTCGCTTTTTACGTTTTATTGAACGGCTAAAAGAGCGCGAGGACGATTTTGGAGCGGCGCGTTCGCTCACAGAACAAGAAGATGTTGTGCGCATGATGACGATTCATAAAAGTAAAGGGCTTGAGTTCCCGATCGTCTTTTTAGCAGGTGCTGCAAAACGATTTAACACGAAAGATTTGCGCGGCGACTACATATTAGATAAAGATTTCGGGTTAGGGATGCGCTATGTTCATCCGACGTGGCGGGCAAGCTATCCGACGATCGCGCAGCTAGCGATCAAGAAAAAAATGAAACTGCACATGCTTGCGGAAGAAATGCGCATTTTATACGTCGCGCTGACGCGTGCAAAAGAAAAGTTATATATCGTATCGACGGTAAAGGATATCGAAGCGGAAAAGAAAAAATGGCAAGAAGTCACTTATACATCCACGTGGGAACTTCCTGCGTATGTCATTGAAAAGGCAAAAAGCTATGCGGATTGGCTCGGTTATGCCCTCATCCGTCATCCACAAAGCGTTTGTCCGTCGAAAACGGTGCTTCACGATGCATCGCTATGGGAGATGCACGTTGTGTCGGCGCATGCGCTTGAGCAAGAAGATGAGCAAGCAAATGAGCATCGTGACATCGTTGAAGCGATTCAACAACTGCAACCTGTGGCGATTAAAAGCGAATATGAAGAAGAAGTCAAGCGCCGCCTTTCTTGGACGTATACGTATGCGAGCGCAACGACGTTAAGGGCGAAACAAAGTGTATCGGAATTAAAACGACAACGCGACATATACGGTGGACATGCCGAACAGCCGTTTCGAAAAGAGATCGTTGAACGGCCGCGCTTTTTGCAAGCGAAAACGATGACGCCAGCCGAACGAGGAACGATTATGCATCTTGTGATGCAACATATTGACGTAACAAAAGAAGTGACTGCTCATGAGGTGCAGGAGCAAATCGCGCGCATGATAAACGGAGAATGGCTCACCGAAGAGCAGGCGAAAGCGGTTGATATAGAAAGCATCGTTGCCTTTTTCCACACTCCGATCGGCAAGCGAATGCAACGTGCGAAGCGACTTGAACGGGAAGTGCCGTTTTATTTGGCGCACGAGATGGAGGGGGAAACGGTGATCGTTCAAGGAGTCATTGACTGCGTATTTGAAGATGAATACGGGCTCGTTTTAATTGACTATAAAACAGATCGCGTATCGTGGATGAATGACCCACAGGAACAACTAAAGCGACGATATGAAGGGCAATTAGCGTTATATCGTGAGGCGATCGAAGCGATTTGGAAAAAGAAAGTAACCGAAACTTACGTGTACGCTTTTGACGGTGCGCTACTTGTAGCGATGGGAGGGGATTAATTTGCGTATTTTGCATACGGCTGATTGGCATTTAGGGAAAACGCTTGAAGGGCGAAGCCGCTTGAGCGAGCAAGAAGCGGTGATCGATGAAATAGTAGAAATCGTACAGAAGGAAAACATCGATGTCGTATTGCTTGCTGGCGATGCGTTTGATACAGTCAATCCGCCTGCTGATGCGGAAAAGCTTTTTTATGAATCGCTTTCACGTTTGAGCGATCACGGAAAACGTCACGTTGTTGTCATTGCGGGAAACCACGATCACCCGGGTCGTTTAAGTGCGGCCGCTCCGATTGCCGCAAAACATGCGATTACGTTGTTAGGATTTCCAACGGATGTTGTGCAGCGCTTGTATGTTCCATCAGCTGATGAAATATTAATCGTTGCGGCGCTTCCGTATCCGTCAGAGTCGCGCTTGAACGAATTGCTTTCCGACGAATGCGATGAAACGTTGTTGCGCGCACGATATGATGAACGCATTCGCGCCATTTTTGCAAAAATGAATGCATCATTTCAAGAAGATGCCGTCAATATTGCAATGAGTCATTTATATGTCGCTGGAGGGGCAACGTGCGATTCCGAGCGCCCGATTGAGCTCGGCGGAGCATATACGGTGTCGCCAGCAAGCTTCCCTCAGCGTGCGCAATATGTCGCACTCGGTCATTTGCACCGTCCTCAAGATGTGAAACATGCGGTGATGCCGGCGCGCTATTCCGGCTCACCGCTCGCCTACAGTTTTTCCGAAGCAGGATACAGCAAGTCGGTGACGATCGTTGACGTGCAGCCGCGCTCTGCTCCTGCCATTTCAGAATGTTGGCTTTCCAAAGGGCGTCCGCTTGTCAAATGGAAAGCGACAGAAGGGTTAGCGCAAGTGTATCGTTGGATTGAGGAAGGGCGCGATCGCGGGGCGTGGATTGATTTAGAAATTGATGTCGAGCAATCGTTAACGTTAGAAGAAACACATCGGTTGCGTAAATTGTATGACGGATTTGTTCATATTCGCCCGAATTACTTAAAAAAGGACGATGTTGTGCGTGAAGTGCGCACCGATGTTCCGATTGAAACGTTGTTTACGCGTTTTTATGAACGGCAAACAGGCGGGGGAAAGCCGTCTGAAGAGCTCGTTCAACTATTTTTGCAGCTCGTTGCTGAGGAGGATGAACGATGAAACCGATTCGTTTAACGATTGCAGGGTTGCATAGTTTTCGCCAGAAGGAAACGATTGATTTCGAACGGCTATGCGAAGGGGGATTGTTTGGCATTTTCGGTCCGACAGGAAGCGGAAAGTCGTCGATTTTAGATGCGATGACGCTCGCGTTATACGGAAATGTCGAACGCGCGGCAAATCAGACGAACGGAATTATGAACCATGCGGAAAATGAACTATTCGTTTCGTTTACATTTGAATTACAACATGCGGAAGGAGTAAAGCGATATACGGTTGAGCGCTCGTTTAAGCGCGCGGATGCGCTGCGCATTCGTTCTGTCGTCAGCCGCTTCATCGAAGAAGGAAACGAGCGCGTCGTCATCGCAGATAAGACGCGTCTTGTTGATGAACAAGTAAAACAGTTGCTCGGTTTAGAAATGAAAGATTTTACAAGAGCTGTCGTTTTGCCGCAAGGAAAGTTTGCTGAATTTTTGTCGTTAAAAGGATCGGAGCGCCGTCAAATGCTTCAGCGCTTGTTTCATCTTGAACGATATGGCGACGAATTAAATAAAAAACTAAAAAATAAATTGGCAGACGCGTCCGCAAAGTTAGAGGCGATCAAAGGGGAGCAAGCTGGGCTTGGCGACGCTTCGAAAGAACAAGTCGAAAAGCAAAAGCAAGCGTTGACAGAAAGAAAAGAGGCGCTAGAGAGAGCGAAAAACGAGTTGCGCGACATTCACGAACGATACGAAAAAGAAAAACAATTATGGCAATGGCAATGCGAAAAAGAAAAAGTAGAACAACAGCTTGATGAGTGGAGAAAGCAAGAAGAACGGATGAAACAGCTTGAGCAGACGTATGAACGAAGCAAAGAAGCTGAACGTCTTGCTCCGTATATTGAACAAGTGGAACGAAGCGAAAAAGAAGTTGCGCATTGGCAACAAAAAGCAAAGGAACGAGATGCCCAATTACAGCAAGTGCGCACGATGTATGAACAAGCAAGTAAACAATATGAACAATGTCGTGCGAAAAAGAACGAAGAAGAACCGAAATCGTTGCAAAAACAAGAGCAGCTGAAACAAGCGCTACAAACGTTGGCGCTTATGCGGTCGCTTGAACAACAACAAGCAAAGCTACGCGCGAGTTTGCAAGAGATAGAGGAAAAAGAACAAGAAGCGCGCCTTCGCGTTGACATGTGCACGCAAGAATATACGACATGGAGTGCAAAACAAGCGGAATTAAAAAAACAATGGGAAGAGAAAAAAGTTGACGTGCATGTAAAAGAGCGTTTGGAACAAGCGGATGAAAAAAAGAAGCACATTCAATTGCAGCGGCAAGCGCTTGAAGAAATCGAAAAGGAAAAAGAAGAAAAACTGAAAACATATGAAGCGATGAAACAAACGTATGAACGAGAAATGAAACAAATGCAACAGCTGGAGGCGCGTCTAGCGGAAGAGTTTCGCCATGTGGAATGGTTGTATCATCGCGTCTGTGAGCGGGAAAAGCAAGCGATGGTGCTCGTCTATCAATGGAAAGAAGAAAAAAAGCAAATGGAGGCGGCACGTCTACATGATTTAGCGGCGACGTTAGCTGAACGCTTGCGCGATGGGGAAGCTTGTCCGGTTTGTGGTTCGACGCATCATCCAAATCGAGCAAAAAGACAACAAGTGGCGCTCGATGAACAATCGCTTGAACGGATCGACCGTTCTATTCAAATCGGAGAACAGCTCGTTGCGGCAATACAGCAAATAAAAATGCAAGTCGAACAGTTGTCTGAAATGATGGTACGCCACCCTTTGCCACAACGTGTCGATGCGGAAAAAGTGAAACGAGAAGTGGACGAAGCACCGCTTTCTTCTTTAAAAGAAATCGAAATCGAAGGGAAGGCGTTGCAACAAGATTATATCGCATGCCGCGATCGGATGTATCGCTATATCGAGAAATGGAACGAACAAAAACAAAAAGAGCAACAGTATGCATATCAAATGGAAACCGTTCGTCAACAAATGGCTGAACTAGAGAAAAAATGTGCAGAGCGACGCACGCGCATCGAACAAGAAAAAAAGGTGTGGCATGAGACGTATCCAGATGTATCGTTTGAACAAGTCGATGACATCGTTCGCAACCTTCGCAAGCGCGAACAGGAAGCCCAGCAGTTGCAACAGCGCATTGAAAAAAGCGTGACCGTACTAGATGATAAACGAGCTGAATTAGAGCGATGGAAAGAAACGTATCAAGAGGTCATAAAACAAAAAGCAGAATGGACAACTGAATGGAATATGCAACAGCAACAATATGAACAATATAAACAAACGCTGCCAGAAGGAATGGATGAGGAGTCTGTAAAACAACAGCTCATTCGTATAGAGGAAACGTTACAACGTGTCAAGCGGGAAGAAGAAGAGGCGTATGCCCGATGGATGTCATTACAACAACAACTGCATACGTTGCAAGCGGACAAACAAGCGGCAGATGTCGCTTTACAAGAAGGAGAGAAGCGAAAACAAGAAGTGGAACGAATGTTGGCAGAACAATTCCAAAAAACTGTTTTCAAAACGGTGGATGATGTGCTTGCGTCCCGCTTAGATGAACAAACGAAACAACAAATTGCTCATGACATTCAACAATATAAAGATATACTCATGAAGCTACAAAATGAATGGCAGCGGTTAAATGAGGCGATGCATGGCGTCGTCATGACGAAACAACAATGGGAAGAAACGATGCGCACGTACGAACAAATGAAGCAACAAGTGGACGAACATATGCGGCAACTCGGTTCACTTGAAGCGATCGTCGCTGATTTAGAAGCGAAACATGCGCGCTTTGAACAATTGCAACAAGAAAGAATGCAACTAGAAAAGCTCGTCGGTCAGTACGAGGAGTTACAAAAAGTGTTGCGCGGAAACAGCTTCGTTGAATTTATTGCGGAAGAACAGCTCGTTCATGTGACGCGCTATGCATCGGAACGGCTTGGAGAATTGACGAGACAGCGTTATGCGATTGAGCTAGATTCCGAAGGAGGTTTTGTCATTCGTGACGATGCAAACGGCGGTGTACGTCGTCCGGTGACGACGTTATCGGGAGGCGAAACGTTTTTAACATCCTTATCGTTAGCGTTAGCGCTATCGGCACAAATTCAGCTACGTGGGGAATATCCGTTGCAATTTTTCTTTTTAGATGAAGGATTCGGCACGCTTGACCAAGAGTTGTTAGATGTCGTCATGACCGCATTAGAACGATTGCGAGGAGAACATATGGCGATCGGGGTCATTAGCCACGTTCAAGAGTTGCATGCGCGCATGCCGAAACGGCTCATTGTAAAACCAGCAGAACCGTCTGGAAAAGGAACGACAGTCCAACTTGAAGTGATGTAAAGGAGACGGGCGATGAAAGGAATATGTGAACTTTGCGAGAGAGAAGATGTTGTGTTAACCGCTCATCATTTAACGCCAAAAGAGTATGGCGGAACAGAAACGGCAAAACTATGTGTCCCTTGCCATAAGCAAATTCACGCGTTATATACGAACGAGGAATTAGCGAGTCGGCTATATACGATCGAGCGGTTACAACATGATGAACGCATCGCGTCATTTATTCGGTGGATTCGAAAACAACCAGCTGATCGGTTGCCGAAAATAAAAAAGGCGAAGCGGCAAAAGCGTTAAGCATTGCCGGCAACGTTTTGATCGAGTACGTCGGAATCGAGCGTATTTGTTAAGCTAATGCCGTTGTTGGCGATAATAAAATTGCCTGTATTAAACGCGCCTGCGCCAGCGAATGTTTTCGATGATATTTTCGGTGAGACATATAACGTATCCCCTACTTGCATGACGGCGCCGCTAGCGACGAGGTTAATTTTAATCGGACCGACGAGAGCGGGCATGTTGTTCTCTCCTTTCTGTCAGCTGACGAATATGTTTCACTCGTGATTCCGCTTCTACATTTTTCGTGGAACCGATATGCACGACAGATGTAGAAGAAACCCCGATGATGCGAATGGAATGAACAGCGATGAGCGGGCAATCGTGCAACGTATGGCGACAAACGTGTTCATGATCAACAGGTGAGAGCGGAATCGGTTTTGTAAAGATCGGAAAGGCGAGCGGAAATTCGTTGCTGTCGACATATTCAAATTGTCTTTGAACGGCAAGCGCCCGCCCAGAAAGACGAATGTGTTGGCTGTCTCCAACTTGCACGACGGAACTAAAGACGACCGCGTTTGCTCTTAGTAAATGAACGACGGAAAGGCGGCTCATCGCTTTTCCTCATTTTTTTTATTGTTTTGTTTTTGTGGAAACGGACCGATAATTAACGATTCTGGCGGTGTGTCGAATGCGGAAGCTAGTTGAATCGTTTCGCTATCGCCGATTAAAACGAGCGAGGCGCTCGCCACTCCCCCGATGGCGATATGACCAACCGATAAATGATGATTCACAACTGTCATATTCATTCGTTCGTCTCCTCTCGTGGTAAATGTTTTAAAAACGTTTCAATTGAATGTTCAATATCTCGTTTTAAATAAGCGATAATGTTTTGTTGTAATTGTTCGTTTTCTGTTTCGCTTTCCCCATATTGTCGCAAATAAAAATGAATGCGATCATCAATTTGTCGAGCAATATCTTGTAATATAAATTGGCGATATGTTGGATCAAGTGACCGCTCATACGTTTGTTCGATGCGAGCGATGATGCGTTCTCCTTCTTCTTGTAAATATGAATGAACGGCCGTTTGAATGTTGCGGAAAAGCGGTGTCGGTTGTGGAATAATTGTTTGGCTTTTTGGAACCGCAAAATTTTCAATCGTATCTTCCCCAAACGTTGCAGGATTTAGACCGATATTTAACGTTCCTTCTAACGTTTCCACTTTTAGTTGATCAAAATGATATTCAATTTTTTCAATCGTTGTGCGCGGCTTTTTTTTTAACTGTTCGTATTGTTGTTGTAAATCATGTATCGCTTGTTCAAGCGATTGCATTTTTTGTTGTTGCCATTTTAAATATGCCTCGAGCTGTTTAAAGTAATCGTGCCACATGCGCGCTGCCTCCTTCTTTTTCGACCCGTTTATTTTCTAGTTTATGGCCGAGCCAAAAGAAGTAGCACTGTTTTATACAGGGGATTGAAGTGGGACGAACGGTCCTTCTTCCCCTTGAATATTGATTTTTGCTTCCGGAGCCGGTTCGGTAAATTGTCCCGTATTGCTTAATGTGGCGAGCGGTTGCACCTTTCCGGTCGTTCCGATTTGAAGGACGGATGAGTTCGTGAGCGAGCCGATTTTTAATTGATGAATGGAAATCGTTTGTTGAATATAAAAGTTCATTGTTCCACCTCGCTAGGCGTTTCCTGTAATATTGCTATCGGCAATATCACGGTCGTTCGTATTCGTGTTGCTATATTGGTTATAAATATGCAAGCCGTCTCCTGTATTAAATGAACCAGCGCCAGCAAATGTTTTCGCTACGCTGTATGGAGAGATGGCAAATACATCGCCGATATGAAACACGCCGCCGCTTCCGATGCTGTTAATTTGGACTGCTCCAACAATGGCAGGCATCGGCTATCCCTTGCTTTTTACGTTGCCATCCGCGATGTCTGGATCGATTGTATTTGTAAAGCTGATGAACGTATTCGTTTGTAAAAAGTCTCCTGTATTTCCGCCGCCAGCACCTGCGAGCGATTTAGATGAACTTTTTGGCGCAATTTGCAACGTATCGCCAAAATTGACGGTCGCGTCGCTACTGACGTTCGTAATTTTAATCGGACCTGCAATATAGGAAGGCATGGCCATCGTCCTTTCTCTCATTCTTTCCCTTATCCAATCATATGAAAACAACGAAAGAAATGTGCTCCACAAAAAGAAAGATATGTTATAATATTTCTGAAAAATGATAATTTTTAGATAAAAAATAAGGGGGATTGGGGATGAATGTGCCATTAGTATTAACGCATTTTTTAGATCGCGCCGTATCGCTTTATGGGGATAAAGTCGGCGTCATTAGCGAAGAAAAAACGTTGACGTATCGCGAGCTGTATGAACGTGTGAACCAATTGTCGCACGGGTTAAGCGATATCGGAGTAAAAAAAGGAGATCGTGTCGCTTATTTAGCCCCAAATACGTTAGAAATGCTTGAAGGGTTTTATGGGGTTTTTCAAACAGGAGCGATCATGGTACCGTTAAACATTCGTTTAAAGCCAGACGATTACGTATTTATTTTAAACCATAGCGAAAGCAAAGTGTTGTTTGTTGATGCGGAGCTATATCATTTAATTGCGCCAGTCAAAAACGAGTTGCAAACAGTTGAGCATGTTATCGTGCACGGCAAAACGGACGACATTGCTGAAATCGCTTACGATACATGGCTTGCTCAATATACGACAGAGCCGTTTGCTCGTCCGGATATCGATGAAAACGACGTATGTAGTTTGTTATATACGAGCGGAACGACGGGAAATCCAAAAGGGGTCATGTTGACCCATCGCAACAACTATTTGCATGCGTTAAGTACGATGCACCATTTACGCGTGTCGGATCGGGATGTATATTTGCATATTTTGCCGATGTTCCACGTAAACGGATGGGGGGCACCGTTTTACTATACAGCGAACGGAGCGACGCACGTTTGCTTGCGTAAAGCGATTCCTGAAGTCATTTTCGAATACGTCAATAAATATAAAGTGACCGTTATGCATATGGCGCCAACGGTGTTAAATACGCTGTTGCAATATTATGAGCAACATGTGCCAACAATTGAGCATGATGTGCGTGTCGTCATTGCAGGTTCTGCTCCGCCGCCAGCATTTGTCACGCGCGTTGAAAAAGAATTAGGTTGGGAGTTTATTCAAGTGTACGGCATGACGGAATCATCGCCATTAAGTACGGTGTCTACCGTCCGTTCACATTTGCAACATTTGCCGCTTAGCGATCAATATCGCATGAAAGCGAAAGCAGGTTATGCGATGATTGGCTGTGAAGTGAAAGTCGTCAATGAGCATGGGGAAGAAGTGCCGCGCGACGGAAAGTCGATCGGAGAAGTGATTGTGCGCAGCAATGGCGTAATGGCAGGATATTGGAAAAATCCAGAAGCGACAATGGAAACGATTCGTAACGGCTGGCTTCATACAGGAGATATGGCGACGATTGATGCGTACGGAAATATCGACATCGTCGATCGGAAAAAAGATATTATTATTAGCGGTGGGGAAAACATTTCATCCATTGAAGTCGAAGGGGTGTTGTACGAGCATCCTGCTGTGTTAGAGGCAGCAGTCATCGCAGTTCCACATGAAAAGTGGGGCGAAACACCGCATGCGTTCGTTGTCGTCAGACCGGGAAAAGAGGTGACGGAACAAGAGCTTATCGCCTTTTCGCGCGAAAAGCTTGCCCATTTTAAAGCAATTACAGGTGTAACATTTGTTCAAGAGTTACCAAAAACGGCATCAGGAAAAATACAAAAAGTACATTTACGCAACGAATATTGGCAATCACTTGGCAAGACAGGACGATACGTCAATTAATTAGGGAAAAGCCGCTGTCAATTGACAGCCGGCTTTTTTTCTTTTACGCTGAAATGGAAAAGGAGGTATTAAACAGTTGAAATAAATTTATAAAATTTCGTAAAAATCTATATACAATTGGCTCTTCACCAAAAGTCGTACTTGATTTTTTCATAACATACCTTATTTATACATCCAAGAAAGAACAGGAAA
>NZ_DAITON010000033.1:0-17786 GCF_036834105.1 Anoxybacillus sp.
GTTTGTCTTTTGGGGATGGAAATTAATGTAATGAAAAATGCTCATCTACAGTAAATAATAGATAAAACATTTACTTTCGGACAAAATCGGATACAATAAAAGTGAGGAGTGATGCGTCATGTTGAAAAAGTTGAAACGCAAGCTGCTCAAACAATGGAAAGAACTGTTGCGCAGAAAATCAATTGCTTAAGCGTTGTACGAGCCCTTCTGTTGAAGGGCTTCTTTTCAATTTTGTTTCCCATTCCACACTTTTTATATATAATAAGAAAAGCGGAACGCGCTCGGGGCTAATAACATGATGACAACATTACACATAAGGAGAGATGAACGTTGATTTTTAAAGTGTTTTACCAAGATACGATCGATGAAGTGCCGGTAAGAGAAAAAACGAAGACGCTATACATTGAAGCAGAGAGCGAACGGGATGTGCGCCGAAAACTACAAGACCGTCAAATCAATATTGAATACATTCAACCGCTTGAAGGGGCGCATTTAGCGTACGAACAGCAACATGCTGATTTTCACGTATTGGAGATTGAACGATGAAATGTTTAAAAGATAAACAAGTTGGTGTTTTTGCGCTCGGCGGTCTAGGCGAAATCGGGAAAAATACATATGGCGTACAATATGAAGACGAAATGATCATTATTGATGCCGGCATTAAGTTTCCAGAGGACGAATTGCTCGGAATTGATTACGTCATCCCGGATTATAGCTATTTAGTGAAAAACGCAGAAAACATTAAAGGGTTATTTATTACCCATGGACATGAAGACCATATTGGCGGCATTCCGTATTTGCTTCGCCAAGTGAACGTGCCGATTTACGGTGGAAAGTTAGCGCTCGGCCTCATTCGCAATAAGCTCGAGGAGCACGGATTGCTTCGCCAAACGAAATTAATTGAAATTCAAGAAGACGACGTCATTTCGTTCGGGAAAACAGCGGTCACATTTTTCCGAACGACGCATAGCATTCCAGATAGCTACGGCATCGTTGTGAAAACGCCAGTCGGTCAAATTGTGCATACAGGTGACTTTAAATTTGACTTCACCCCTGTCGGCGAGCCAGCAAACTTGACGAAGATGGCAGAGATCGGGAAAGAAGGCGTCCTTTGTTTATTGTCGGATAGTACAAATAGCGAAATTCCGCATTTTACGATGTCGGAACGGCGCGTCGGAGAAAGCATTCATGATATTTTCCGAAAAGTGCAAGGGCGCATCATTTTCGCGACGTTTGCTTCAAACATTCATCGCTTGCAACAAGTGACGGAAGCGGCTGTATTAAACAACCGAAAAATTGCCGTATTCGGACGGAGCATGGAAGCGGCGATTGAAATCGGCCAACAGCTCGGCTACATTAAATGCCCGAAAGATACATTCGTCGATGCGGCGCAAATTAACCGTCTTCCTGCCCATCGCGTCACCATTCTTTGCACCGGAAGCCAAGGCGAACCGATGGCGGCGTTGTCACGCATCGCTAACGGCTCACACCGTCAAATTCAAATTATGCCGGGCGATACGGTCGTCTTTTCGTCCTCGCCGATTCCGGGCAATACAGTAAGCGTCAACCGCATTATTAACATGCTCGCACGCGCAGGGGCGGAAGTGATTCACGGGCCGCTTAGCGATATTCATACGTCCGGTCACGGTGGGCAAGAAGAACAAAAATTAATGATTCGCCTCATGAAGCCGAAATATTTTATGCCGATTCACGGAGAATATCGCATGCAAAAAATGCACGTCAAACTCGCTGTCGATTGCGGTGTCCCGGAGGAAAATTGCTTTATTATGGACAACGGCGAAGTGCTCGGCATTAGCGAAGAAGGCGCAAGCATCGTCGGTAAAATTCCGTCCGGCTCGGTGTATATTGACGGAAGCGGCATCGGAGATATCGGCAACATCGTATTGCGCGACCGCCGCATTTTATCGGAGGAAGGGCTTGTCATCGTCGTTGTAAGCATTAATATGAAAGAAATGAAAATTGCCGCAGGTCCAGACATTATTTCACGCGGATTCGTTTATATGCGTGAGTCGGGCAATTTAATTAGCGACGCTCAACAGCTCATTGCTAAACATTTACAACAATTGCTTGAACAAGGTACAAATCAATGGTCTGACATTAAAACGGAAATTACCGATACGCTCGCACCGTTTTTATACGAAAAAACGAAGCGAAAACCGATGATTTTGCCGATTATTATGGAAATATAAGAAAAACACAAAACTATGCTCATTGACAGAATAAATTCTGTTGAATATAATGAAAATACAGGTGTAGGGTGTTTTAGTTACCCACGATCGAATGCTCGCTACCATTAAAAATCGTAGCGACAGAAGGAAAACTTGTCGCTCATCCGCAGGCGGCTAATAAATGGCGGACTCGAAAAAAAGAAGGTGCCCGTCTGGACACCTTCTTTTTTATTCGCCAACGACTTCGCTTTCGAAGCGGTCAATGTCTTGATCGGCGCCGATGACGATTAAAATATCCCCGGCGTAAATCGTTTCTGATGCGAGCGGCGAGACGATAATGTCGTTATGCCGCTTAATCGCCACGATGTTAATGCCGTATTTCGCGCGAATGTCGAGCTCTAATAAGGAGTGACCATGAAGTTTTTCATTCGCGACAATTTCAACGATGCTATGTCGGTCAGACAGCTCTAAATAGTCGAGCACATTGTTAGAAATCATATTGTTCGCGATGCGCTCACCCATATCGCGCTCCGGATGAACGATATGGTCGGCGCCAATTTTTTTCAACACTTTTTCATGATAATCGTTCGTTGCTTTTACTGTAATTTTTTCGACACCGAGCTCTTTTAAAATTAATGTCGTCAAAATGCTCGCTTGAATGTTGTCGCCAATCGCGACGATGACGTGGTCGAAATTACGAATGCCTAAACTTTTCAATACATTTTCATCCGTTGAATCGGCAACAACCGCTTGTGAGGCAATAGATGCGTATTCATTCACTTTATCTTCATTCACGTCAATCGCAAGCACTTCCATTCCTTGTTCGCTTAACGTCCGACATACGCTTCCGCCGAAACGTCCAAGCCCGATGACCGCAAATTCTTTTTTCTTCACGACATATCCCCTCTTGTTCGATATTCATCAATGACGCGGATGATTCGTTTTTCTAACATATTCATTCCACCGCTTCCTGCTTGATAATGGCGAAATATACCGTCTGCATCAAATACGTAATACGTCGGTACACATCGATTATCAAACGCTTCTTTTAACCGGTGATCGTTGTCAATGAAAAGCGGATGCGTGATGCCGTATTGTTCAGCAAGCTGTTTTACCGCATCTACGTTTTTGTCGCTTTCTATTCTCGGCATGTGGACGGATACGACGTGCAATTCCCCTTTGTAACGCTCGCGGAAGACGTTGACTTGTTTCATTCCGTCTTTACAAAGATGGCAGCTCACCGCCCAAAAATGAATGAGCGTCGGCTTTCCGATCAGCTGTTCGCGTGTGACGTTTCCGTTTAATACGATAGTCGCTCCATCTAATGATGGCATCAGTTCCCGTAGTTTCATCGTCCTTCTTCCTTTGCTTCGTATTCATTTCCTTTCCAAGTGATGTAACGCGTCAATAGCTCAATAGCAACGTTAATCGCCTCTTCGTTCGGGTTTAGTTTCGCATGATGCAAGCCGAACGGCGATTGCACCCCAAGCCAAAACATAAAGCCTGGGATACGGGCGAGCATATAGCCGAAATCTTCCCCTGTCATCGCTTCTTGGCAGCGGACGAGGCGGACGTTCGTTTCTTTTTCAACAAACTGCATAAATTCATTTGTGAGCGTTTCATCGTTATATACTTGATAATACATCGAGCCGTAATCGATATGCGCTTGACAATCATAAGCGACTTCGATGCCACGCACGAGCGCTTCAATGCGCGTCTTTACTTTTTCCATCGTGTCGGGTGAAAGGGTGCGAATCGTTCCTTCAAGCCGAGCGCGCTCAGCGATGACGTTTTGAACGGTGCCGCTCGTCAGTTTTCCAATCGTAATGACGGCGCTATCGAGCGGATTGACGTTGCGTGCGACGATCGTCTGCAGTTGCATAATCAAGGCGCTTGCGGCGACGACCATATCTTTCGTTTCTTGCGGAAAGGCCGCATGCCCACCTTTGCCGATCAAGTCAATAAAAAGTTCAGACGTATTCGCAAATAAAAGTCCTTCTTTTGTCGCAATCGTTCCGACCGGATATTCGGGAGCGATATGCAAAGCGAGTACGATATCAGGCATCCATTCCTTCATCTCCTCGCTTTCAAGCATTGGAAGCGCCCCGCCCGGTCCTTCTTCAGCTGGCTGAAAAATAAAGAGCATATGATCGCGAATCGGATGATGAACGACATGAGTAAGCACGCCAAGCGCAATCGCCATATGCATATCGTGTCCGCAGGCGTGCATCCGTCCTTCGTGCGTCGAGCGAAACGGGACGTCCGTCTGTTCGTCAATCGGCAGCCCATCCATATCAGCGCGATAGCCGATCGTTTTCGTCGGGGAAAGGCCACGTACACGTACGAAAATGCCGGTGCGCCACGTTTTCACTTCTAAACGTTGTTGCGGCAAAGTAGCGAGATAGTTCAATATGTATTGCTGTGTTTTAAATTCTTGAAAGCCGAGCTCAGGAATTTGGTGCAAATCACGGCGAATACGGATAAAGTCGCTCATACGTTCCTCCTTTTGAAAAAAGCGTGGAAACACCCACGCTTTATAGTTGACGAAGTTCTTGTTTAATTTCTACTTTCGCTTTTGTTTTTTCATCAATTTGTTTAATGACGCGCGCAGGTACACCTGCAACAACCGTATATGGCGGCACATCTTCCGTGACGATTGCCCCAGCCGCAACGACCGCACCTTTGCCGACTGTAACCCCTTCTAAAATGACGGCGTTTGCCCCAATCATCACATCGTCTTCTACAATGACCGGTTTGGCGGATGGCGGTTCAATGACACCTGCAAGTACCGCACCTGCTCCAACGTGGCAGTTTTTCCCTACCGTCGCCCGTCCGCCGAGCACCGCGTTCATATCAATCATCGTACCTTCACCGACGACTGCACCGATATTAATGACCGCGCCCATCATAATAACCGCATTGTCACCAATTTGCACTTGATCGCGAATGATCGCCCCCGGTTCGATGCGCGCTTTTATATGTTTTAAGTCAAGAAGCGGAATGGCGGAATTGCGGCGATCGTTTTCCACAACGTAGTCTTCAATTTTATGTTTGTTCGCTTCAAGCGCCGCTTCAATGTCTGCCCATTCGCCAAACACGACGCCTGTACGACCGGTAATGAACGTTTTCGCGCTCGGTCCGAAATCAATGTCGGCGATCTCTCCTTTTATGTATACTTTTACCGGTGTTTTCTTTTTGCTGTTTTGAATAAACGAAATAATTTCATTCGCATCCATCATCATATGAAGTTCCTCCTTATCGTTTTATTTTTTTACTTTAGCAAATGAAACAAACGGTGACAAGCCTATTTATTGACGCTTTTCATACATGGAACGATTGAATCGCTTCAATATTTCGCGGCGCGTCACAATGCCTACAAAGTAGCCGTCATCGTTTTCGACGCAAACGAACGGATGGTCAATGAGCAACTTTAACGCCTTTAAAAACGAGTCGTTTACATGTAAACGCGGGATGTTGCGTTGCATCGCCTGTTCGACTTTCATCGTTTCAAGCCGCTCAAATTCAATGCGCTCTACACCTAAAATCGCATCCATAATCATCGTCATGCTGATGAGCCCTTGCAGTTGATACGTCATATTTAACACCGGGATGGCTGAATACCCTGTGCGCGTTAAGACGAGTAAAGCATGTTCTAAATGATTCCCCACTTGCACGTGCGCCACTTTATCGGACGGAATCATTAATTCGGTCAGCGAAGGTTGTTGCATCGTCATTCCGCCTTTCACGATATAATCCCCATTTGTCATTGTAACACGTTCATTTCAATAAGGAAAAGCGAGAAGTATAGTAAAAAAGCCTTCACCGATGTGAAGACTTAATTCAACAAATCAAAAATTTCGATGGCGATCATATCGATGTTGTCGAACTGGTACGATTTCGGTTTTTCTCCTTTTTCGTACACCTCTAATACGAACGTGTTCGTTTTTTCATAATATGTGACGCTGCATTTTTTCTCACCGTTCACTTCAAAATTGCGTTGCAGTGCCTCGTTCGTTCCTGTTTTTTGCTCTTGTAAGCTAATTAAACGTTGGATAATGCCTAATAATTGCGACATGGCGTTTCTTCCTTTCCGATACGTATTTCAACGACTATTCACTACTGTACCAAGATTCGCGAAAAAAGTAAACAAAAACGAAAGCCCACGGGAGCGGGCTTACGTTTGAAGCGCGACGTATGCGATGTAGCCAATTAATAAAACAACAAAAACGATGTATGCAATAAAAACCGGATTGCGTACATATGGATGAGCAGCTACTTTTTCCCCGACGCTCGCATCGTATTCTCCTTGCGTACGTTGCCGCTTGCCAAGTTGATACGTATAAACAAATCCCCAAACTAATACTCCGCTTGCGATAAGCAAAAGAATCCAAGAAAATGTGTCCATCATCGTTCACCTCATGCTTACTTTTCCACCGCAAGCGACGTTTTATTACAAATGAGCATTATGTTCAAATAAATATTCATACGTTAAGTCGATAAATAAATAATGATGCTCATCAAGCGGATACGAATATGTGCGAATCGTCTCCCCTGTTTCAATGTCGCTGTATAAGTCCGATAAAATGCCGCGTTTGCGCGAGCGCATACGAATGATATTTTCTAAAAAATACGGACGCCAGCTCCAATTTTTCATTTCATATTGCGGCTGCAGTTCCCATGCGTCTCCTTTTTTAAACATGTTGGCAGACTTTTGGAAGCCGTCATCGTCACAAACGTAAATGCGAAAACTGCAATCGTTTAAATGTTTAGCTAAACTTGAAATGAGTTCGTTAAACGACGATGCTTTTTTATGTTTTGTGACAAGTTCGGATATGCGCGTTTGAAATTGTTCCGAAATGTCGTATAACGTTTGCAGTTTCTTTTTTTCATGTTGAATAAACGTATGAAACTGATTGCGCAATCGTTCTTTTAGTAAATCTTTCGGAAGAAACGAAGGCGACGGCTCATGCAAATCATAGCCTTGATAATACCGTCCGCCATTTCGCCACGCATATTGTAGCTGAAAAGCGTTTTCAATCTCTTCATACAAAAGCGTCGCCCCGATTTTGCGCGCCAGTAGCGAAATGGAATAAAGGACGTCGTCGTACGATGTCGTCGTTGCTGATGTGCGCAACGAGTGCAAGTCAATTTTTAATAAATCGGGTGCAAGTAGCCGAATGCGATCTAAATTGCTGCTTTCTTTCCCGATATTATCGACCGCGATTTGTATGCCGTACGTACGCAAATACGTTAACACATGGCCAAGCTGCTGTACGTCCCCTTTAAAACGATGCTCTGTAATTTCAAGTACGACTTGGTTCAGTTGTAGTCCTTTTTCTTTATATGGAAGAAGAAGCTGTAAAAACGATTCTCCTCGATCGACCATTAACACGTTTGCATCGCGGTTAATGAAAATAAGCGGTGCTGGCTGCTCCGTCACAAACTGATCGAGCGCCTTCGTCGTCACGACGCTGTCAACTTCCATACGAAATTCTTCTGGAATCGTCTCGTCGTGAAAAAATGGACCGAGGCTGACGACTTCATCGCCATGTTGAAATCTGCCGAGCACTTCGTATCCAACGATGCATTGCTCGTCAGCGCTAAAAATCGGTTGATAATGCGGAACAACTTGATCGATATGTGTTAAAATGTCTAGTGCATCCAAACGACGCCGCCTCCCCCGTTTTTTTCACCCATTATACCATAACGAAAATAAAAAAAGCGACGCTAGCAAACGTCGCTTTAAAACGGATGTTGATTCAACCACTGTCCACCGTCGACCGTGATGCACTCCCCGTTTATATACGCAGCCGCATCGGAAAGTAAAAATGAAGCGACGCCGGCAATTTCTTCAGGCGTGCCGAATCGGCCGAGCGGTACGCTATCTTTCACGCGCTTTTCCATCTCTTCCGATAAAATGAGTTTTTCCGCCCCACCTGTTCGTTCAATCGGACCGGGAGCGATCGCGTTTACACGAAAGCCGTATTTTTTCCCCCATTCCACAGCTAACGTGCGCGTCATCGTTAACACACCTGCTTTAGCGCATGCGGAATGAATGACACCTGCGCCCGCTCCCCACGCGTATGTAGCGACAATGTTAATGATCGATCCTTTTTGTCCTTTCTCAATCCAATAGTTCCCGACTTCTCGGCTACAATAAAACGTCCCGTTTAAGACGATGTCGATGACGCTATTCCAACCGTTAATCGATAGCTTTTCCGCCGGGCAAATAAAGTTGCCTGCGGCGTTATTAATGAGCGCATCAATTTTCCCAAAACGCTCATCCGTTTGTTTCACCATCGCAGCGACCAATTCCGGTTGGCGCACGTCCATAACGATTGGTAAAACGCTTCCACCGATGTCAGCCGCTGCTTCTTCAAGCGCTTCTTTTCTTCTCCCTGTAATGACGACGTGCGCTCCTTCATGCGCGAAACGCTTCGCCATATATTTCCCCATGCCGCTTGAACCGCCTGTCACAATAATGACTTTCCCGTTCATTGTCCTCATCCCCTTTTATGAATGGTTATTCATTCACTTTTTATTGTACTATATATTTAGAAAATTTTTAATATTGTTTTTGCTGTTTTTATCGACTTTTTTCTTTTATAATGAGTGGAGAACATTTCTACGTATAAGGTATGATCTCATGAAACGACGAGATTTTTTAAAAACGCTTTTTTCTTTGGCCGCCAAAGGGGCGTTTCTTTCAGCGGCAGGATATATGTATGCGAAATATGTTGAGCCGCGACGGCTCACGATACGTCAATACGATATCGTTCATCCGCTTATTCCGAAACAGTTTGATGGATGCCGCCTCCTTCAGTTTAGTGACGTACATGCAGGGTATCATTATCCCGTTGAGCAGTTTCAACGCGTCGTGGCAAAAATAAATGACCTCGCTCCACACGTCATTTGTTTTACAGGCGATTTACTGGATGAGCCGAACAAATATGAGCATGTCGACGCGATGACAGCGCTATTACAGCAACTCGAAGCCCCTTTAGGGAAGTTTTGTATTTACGGCAATCACGATCACGGTGGGTACGGAACGGACATATATAAAGAAATGATGGAAAAAGGCGGGTTTCAGTTGCTCGTCAACAAATGGACAGCGATTAAGCAAGGGAATGAACAAATCGTCATCGCCGGATTAGACGATTTTATGCTCGGCAAGCCGAATTTCGCCAAAACGGTACAACGTATGCCGAAAAATACGTATACGATCGCGCTCATTCACGAGCCTGATCTCGTGACGCAAGCGAGCGTCTATCCTTTCCATCTGCAGCTGTCCGGGCATAGCCATGGCGGACAAATTCAACTGCCATGGATCGGTCCGCTCGTTACCCCACCGTTAGCGAAGCAATACGTCGAAGGATTTTACGACGTCAAGCTGCTCACCTTGTACGTCAACCGTGGTCTCGGAACGACGCGCATGCCGTTTCGCTTTTTAACGCCGCCTGAACTTACGTTGTTTACGTTAAAAGCCGGGTCATAACATGAACCCGGCTTGAAACAAGCATATGCTCCCAATGATTGAAGCGCTTATGTACAAAAGCGCTTCTTTATATTGTTTGCCCAATAACAGCTGTAAAGCTTCAACGCTAAATGTCGAAAACGTCGTAAACGCGCCAAAAAATCCGACTGTCATCCCGACCGCCTGCACGTCATGTGCAAGCACCATGCCAAGACCGAATGAGCCGAGCCAGTTGATGAACAAAATGGAAAGCGGCACCGGCGACCGCTTCGTCCAACGAAGAAGCCATATGCCGAGTTGGTAACGGCACCACGCGCCTAACGCTCCACCAAGTGCAACCATCATCATGACGCCCCACCTACCTCTTTCACGCCAGCTCGTTCACCGACGTATACACCTGCATAACAAAAAAGCAAGCCGCCGCAAAGAGAAGCAAGAACATATGCTGACGCGAGCGCAACGTGTCCGTTCCATAATGCGAGCGTTTCTTTACTAAACGTCGACATCGTCGTCAATCCGCCACAAAATCCCGTTCCGATCCCAAGCCGTAGCCATTCTGCTATTTTCCTCTTTCCGACATAAGATGTCAGCGCACCGAGAAAAAAAGAACCGATGTAATTCACAAGCAACGTTCCCCACGGAAACGTGAGGAACGGAAGCGCAAGCGCAATACCGTAGCGGCATAGCGCGCCTAACGCTCCCCCGAGTGCTACTGCTCCACTTTCTCTCATATGACCATCTCCCTATTCTTCATCGTCTGCGACATCGTACGCCATTTGAAACAACATCATTTGGCTATCTATTTCTTCTTCCTCTTCTTTTCGCTTGACATAATCGTATTCGCCATGTTCATTTTGTTCGCGCGCTTTCACGTTGTCAGAAAGCAACATGTGCAATACGTCAATGAGCCGCTGTTTTAATGGTTGACTGAAAATCGGAAATAAAATTTCAATGCGGCGATCCATATTGCGCGTCATCCAATCGGCTGAAGATAAAAAGACGCGCTCTTGCCCATGATGGTGAAAATAATAGACGCGGCTATGTTCTAAAAAGCGGCCGACGATGCTGCGAACGCGAATGTTTTCGCTCACGCCTTTCATTTGTGGTCGCAAACAACAAATGCCGCGCACAATTAAGTCGATTTGTACCCCCGCTTGCGACGCTTCGTATAGTTTCATGATGAGCTGTTTGTCCGTTAGCGAGTTCATTTTAGCGATAATGCGCCCGTCACCGTATTGCTTATGGTAACGAATTTCTTCATCGATAAGTTGCAAAAACTGTTGCCGCAAATCAAACGGGGCAACAACAAGATGATGAAACTCCGGCTTCTCCATGTAGCCGCTTAAATAATTGAAAAAGTTTGTCGCATCTTCCCCAAATTGTTCATTGGACGTAATGAAGCCGAAATCGGTGTAAATTTTGGCGGTTGCGTCGTTATAATTGCCCGTTCCTAAATGAACGAACCGCTCAATTTTCCCTTGTTTTTGCCGAACGATTAACGTAATTTTACTATGTGTTTTTAAATGCGTCATCCCATAAATGACGTGGCAACCTGCTTTTTCAAGTTCCTTCGCCCATTGAACGTTATTTTCTTCATCAAAGCGCGCTTTTAATTCAACGAGGACAGTGACTTGCTTGCCGTTTTCCGCCGCCCGCTTTAACGCTTCAATAATGGGCGAATCGCCGCTGACACGATACAGCGTCTGTTTGATCGCCAACACGTCTGGATCATCTGCCGCATCGGAAATAAAGTCAATAATTGGCTGAAACGACTCGTACGGATGATGAAACAGTAAATCGCGTTCTTTCGCTTTTTCAAATACGTCTTCCTCATCATCTAAATCTTTTGGCGGCTGCGGAATGAGCGTTTGAAAAATAAGATGTTCTTTATAGCGAGCCACTTCATGATAAAACGAAAATAAAAACGTGAAATCAATTGGTCCATCCATTTGGTACACATCTTTTTCATGAATTTCTAGCTCATCTAATAAATAGTCGAGCACCCATTCGTCAAACCCTTTTTTGCTCATTTCAAGCCGCACGGCTGCGCCCCATTTTCGCTTTTTTAATTCTTTTTCAATTTCTTTTAATAAATCGCGCGCCCCTTCTTCATGAATCGTTAAGTCGGCGTTGCGCGTAATGCGAAATTGCGTCACAGACGAGACATGGTAGCCCCTAAATAACATATGGATAAACGATGTAATCACATCTTCTAACAAGGCATAAGCATATATGTCGCTTTGTTTAGGCAGAGGAATAAATCGACTTAATACAGAAGGCACTTGCACGATCGCTAATTTTTTTCGCTCATCGTCATCTTCCTCATCATCTTCAAGCACGATCGCTAAATTTAAACTTTTGTTTAATAACATCGGAAACGGACGATACGCATCGACAGCCATCGGTGTTAACACAGGAAAAATATTTTTCATAAAATACGTTTGCAAATACGTTCGTTGCTCATCGTTCCATTCGTTCGGCGCAAGCAAATGTACCCCTTCTTCACGCAACATCGGCAATAACGTCTTATTGTACATGTCGTACTGCCATTTAACAAGTTCATGCGTTTTTTTAGAAATTTTTTTCAACTGTTCTTTCGGCGTCAAGCCCGCTTTATTTTCTGGCTTGTTAAACCCTGCTTTCACTTGATCTTTTAACCCAGCGACGCGCACCATAAAAAACTCATCCAAATTCGAACTAAAAATGGCTAAAAATTTAAACCGCTCTAGTAGCGGATTGCGTTCGTCCATCGCTTCTTGCAAGACGCGCTCATTAAAAGCTAACCAACTTAATTCGCGGTTATTGTAATAACGTGGATGACTGAAATCCATATTCATCCCTCCAAATAAAAATGTAATTGAATTGGTCGCTTCATGATTTTTTCAACGTGCTTTTTATGTTTTTCCGCCTGATATTCTTCCGCCTTAAACGATTGATTGCAAAAAATATGAATGACTACCGTTTCTCCCTGCAATGCAAGCTGCACGCGATTGACGATATTTCGCTTCGTATCGTTTAAGCTGTAAGCGAACTTTAACAACGCGCCAAGAAACCGAAGCTTTTTTTGCTCTGCACGGGTAAACCATGTAGCAAATGGTTGTATATATTGCTTAAACAACGTTTTATTTTTGAACGAAGCAACGAGCGCAAGTTGCACGCGATCGCGATGGCTTAGTCCGTCAATCGTTCGATTGGCTAAAATGTAAAACGTATGTTGGCTGCTTGCTTCTTCATCGACATATTGCCCTAAATAAAACACATGAGCGGCGCGCTTTAATAAGACGAGGTCTTCCCCCGTAAGCGGAAATAAGGCAAGTGTTCGCATTTGCTCAAACAGTTGAATGACGAGCTGCAATACGTGTTGGACATCATTTGTATTTACTTCGTAGTCCCGGGCTAATTCAAAAAAACTTTCTTCTAATACACTGGGAAACACCGTCGGTCCAAACTGTTCGTAAAAAATGCCGTCGCGCAATCCTTTACGGCTTAAAATAAACGTCGTCGCATCAACCGTTTCATATAACGTTTGAAACACTTCGACGGCAGGAATAATTAAATCTGCTCGGTCTTTCGATAACGCTTCTACTTTTTGCAGCTGTTCAAATGTGAGCGAGCGCAAATATTTTTTCACTTGAACGATATGTTCCCGTTTCATTTCATATTGATGAATGCCAGCAATCGGATAGTTTTGCAACATTTGATGCACTTGCACGACGTTGCGGGCGCTTCCTCCGATCGCGATAATCGGCAAGCGGCGTTGCTTCAGCCACGGCAACGATTGAAATTGCTGCTCGATATATGCACGCAACGTTTGCAACTCTTCATCCGTCGGGACGTTTCCCGCAACAAAATCGCGCTTTAACGACAACGCTCCAAACGGAAAGCTATAATAATCGACAAGTTCGCGGTTGTAAAAATACGTCACTTCCGTACTTCCTCCGCCAACGTCGACTGTAATGCCTTCATGAAACGACGTCGATTGCACGACAGCTAAAAAACCGTAGTATGCTTCTTCATATTCGGATAAAATACGCATATGAAAATCTGTTCGTTCGGCGACGATGCGAACGATGTCATCGCGATTGCGCGCTTGACGAATCGTTGCCGTCGCGACACATTTTACATCATGGAGGCGATGAAAGCGCGTGACGTCTTGAAACGTCAACAAACCTTCTAACAGGATATGCATTCCTTCCTCTGTAAATAATCCGTCTTCTGTCAAATAGTTGCGCAAGCGAGCCGCGATTTTTACGTTTTCTCGTTCGCGCAATCGTCCGCTTTTGCTTTGTTCGTAAATGACGAGACGCATCGTATTCGAGCCAATATCAATAATGCCGTATTTCAACGTTCGTCCTCCCTCATATAAAAAAATAAATTGAAAATTTTCCAAAAACATAGATGATCGTGTATAATAAAAGTGTATCAAAATCAAAAAAGGAGTGAAATGCGAATGGAAACTGTCGAATGCACCGTTGAAAATTTATCGGTTGCGCTATTTACGGTCAACCGCCATGCGAAAGCGGCTTTAAACCCTTCATACTTGTATTTGCTTAAGAAAAAAACAATTGAAAAAATGCTTGCAGAAGGAAAGGCGAAAAAAGTTGGACTTCACTTTTCCCGAAACCCGAAGTACAGTCAACAAAAATCAGATGTGCTTGTGGCGATCGGTGCGTATTACTTCCACATACCTCCAACAAAAGAAGACTTCAAGCAGTTGCCTCATCTCGGTGCGTTGGACGACTCTTATCGTAACCCTGTTGCAAAAATGCCGTTGTCTCAAGCGAAACGACTACTGCAAGCGTATACGGGCATCTCACCAGAAGATGCACAACCGAAGCCGAAACGTTACGACCCATTTCGTACTCAGCGGTTCGGGAAAACATTTCGCTAAGGACAAGCTCATCCCATGCTTTCTTACTTTATTATTGTATTACACAAAAGGGCGGCCTCTTAATGAGATCGCCCTTTCTCACGTTGGACTAATTGTTCAAATTGTTCAGCGGAAACCGGCTTGCTGAAGTAGTAGCCTTGGGCGCGATCACAGCCTTCCTGCTGTAAAATCGCAAGCTGTTGTTCCGTCTCGACCCCTTCCGCAACAACTTTCATTTGCAAGCTATGCGCCACTTGAATGACGGCACGCACGATCGACAAGTCGTACGAATGTTTCACCATATCTTGTATAAATGAACGATCAATTTTAATGATATCAACCGGCAATCTTTTTAAATAGTTTAACGAGGAATAGCCTGTCCCAAAATCGTCGACGGCAAGCTGAAGCCCTAAATGTTTTAACGATTGCAGCTGCGCAAGCACATCATCCATATGATGCATCGCCATGCTTTCGGTAATTTCTAATTTTAAACAAAACGGATCTAAATCGTACGTTCGCAACACGTGCTCGATATGCTTGACAAAATCAGCCTGCAAAAATTGTTTAATCGAAATGTTTACACCAATTTGCACGTGCGGCATCCCTTTTTCTTTCCATATTTTGCTTTGTTCACATACTTGCCGCAACACCCAATCGCCGATCGGTTGAATGAGGTTCGTTTCTTCCGCAATCGGAATAAACGTCGCTGGCGAAATCCAGCCGCGCTTCGGATGAAACCAGCGCAACAACGCTTCGACAGCGACAATTTGCCCGGAAGCAATGTCTATAATCGGCTGATAGTGGATCGTAAATTCATCGTTTTTCAACGCTTTTCGAATGCTATGTTGAATGTACAATTTTTCTTCGTTCGTCTTTTTTAGCTCGTTCGTATAAAAACAATATGTATTTCCACCGTTTTCCTTTGTTGTTTCGAGCGCTAAATCAGCGAGCGAAACGAGCGTCGTCCAGTCGGTTGCATCATCTGGAAATACGCTTACACCAATGCTTGGCGTCACCGTCAATTCATGTTCAGCTAAGTAAAATGGTGTAGAAAATGACTGAATGACTTCGTGAATGAGGCGACGCGCTTCTTGTCGTTCAGCCGTATAAAAAGCGAGAAAAAATTGATCGCGATCTTGACGTGAAATGACGAGATGTTCATGTCGTTGCAGACGCTCTGCTACTTGTTTTAACAATTCATTTCCACATTCATAGCCGATTAAATCGTTAATAAATTTAAAACGGTCTAAATTGAGCGACAATAACACGAAAGGCTCACGTTCATTCATTCGCTCCCGAAGCATATGTTGAAACGACTCGTACGACAATGCCCCTGTCAACGAATCATTATAGCCATCCGCCGCTAACAAAAAGCAACCGGTCCAAACGATATGCGATTGAAACAAATGAACGTACATATACGCCGGACGATCATCAACGCCCGTTTTTCCGCGCCATACGTTCGCTTGACGGAATGAGCCAATGACTTCATGGGCATGCTCAACGAGTTGATGAGCGACACGGTAACGACAGGACAGTTGTTTCATAAACAAATCGTCCATATAAACAATCGTTCCGTGGCGATCCGTAATGAAGAAAATAGCGTATTGATGAAAATATTGCCCAACGGCCTCCCATTTTATCAATGGAGGGTGTTGGAACATATACTGCTGTTCGTTCATGTTGTAATCCTCGCTTTTTGTTTTCTTCCCTCCTCCTCTTATTAAACCATATGGCGTTATAATTGAAAATAATTTTTCATCAAGAAACATAAATTAGTCAATTGTTCCTGTACGTAAAATCGATACGTTCACATCGACATCTATTTTTGCATGCTCATATAACTTGCTCCATTGTTTATCCGTCAACTGCAATCCGCGCACCGAGTGGTCGTATATTTGTCCGAAGCCGATCGGGTCCGTATTGTATGCTTTTAGTTTATTTAATAATTGCTCCATTTCTTTTTTCATTTGTTTTTCAATCGCCCGCTCAAGAATGTGGACATTCGCTTCCATAATCGGCTTCATTTTTTCGGACATCTCTAAAATTTCCGCTTGCAACTTGACGGTGACGCGAAAATGGGGAGCCGCCCCTTGGCTAATTAGTTTGATTTTTCGTTTTGTTTTAATTTCATTTATAACGATATTGACTTTTTTCCCTTTTTTCTTTATTAATAGGGGAGCAAGTTCATCACGCGGCACGGTGATATTTTTCAACCCTGCGTTATATTCTGATGCTAATATTTTAATGTAAAAGCTTTCATCAAGCTTTACTGTTCCGACAAATTTGTCGCCGCGAAATAGCGCTACTTTTTCAATAATCGGTTTATCATCACGCAACGATAAACAAGGTAAAATTGGATCTTTCCCGACATCGTAGTAACTATGGATAAACTCATGTAACGTCGCGGCTAACAGCGATTCGCTGCGCAAGTTTTTCTCAATTAACCGATATAAATACGTCCCGATGTCTGGTGTATCTTCATGCTTTTTACTTTTCACGATTTTTTTTGCGTCCGGCTCACCGACCGCTAAATAAACGAGCGAGCCGATATTGGCATCGCGTTGCAACGTATCGGTTAACGGAAAAATACCTTCGTTTGCAGCGAGCTCTTTTCCGTATACAACGACGCGAATTTGCCCCGATCCTAAATCGTGGCTCGTTTGCGCTTCTAAATCTTGGCGAAGTCCTTTGCTCGTTTTATTCGTTGCTTCAATGACTTCTGACAAAGACGATCCGGTCGTTTGAAACGAAAGCATAACAGAAGCCCCTTCGTACAACTTCCCTTTTTTATCAAACCCAGCGGCCGTAATGATTCCTTGCCTTTCTAATACGCGCGGCTGTACACACCCACCTAATACTAACATACAAACGATGAGCCATTTCATTTCGCACTCCCCTTTGCCCATGTTTTTATGCGCACAAATACGTACAATAGAAATGGATAAACAAAGCTAAGCCAAAAGCCGTACCATCCGACGCGATCAATAAATTCGTTAATGGTGGCGCGCTGTTGAAATAATATCGCAACGATGAACGAAAGAAAGCTGAACACGAATAACATATATTTTTGCTTTATATGAAAAAGCGCTTTTCCGCCGCGCGTCATCGCCCACATAAACATAAGTAAGTTCGGTAAAATGACGAGCAGCCAAAGCGGAATAACGACATATTCAAACCGTTCAATAAACGGAAATTTGACGATTGTAAACATCGACAGCGACGCCCAAATGGTCACATCGAGCTGCTTTGG
>NZ_DAITON010000034.1:0-17664 GCF_036834105.1 Anoxybacillus sp.
TAATGGAGATAAATGTTTTAGAAATGAGGGATCGACATGTTCCAGCAAAAATATACTTATGAACTTGTTCCAGGAGATATTCTTTTGCACCCCCTATATCGCCCTGATGGACTATTATTCGTACAAAAACATAAAAAGTTAAGCGAATCAGTTATTGAACATATAAAAAAACAGTTTCCACGCGATTTCCCATTCCTCGTTGTACAATCTGAACAACAGCTACATGATTTTATTCAAAAAAAGCAATACGAACATCATTCGTTTTACGACGCACTAAAACAAGTTGTTGATGTACATCGCCAATACATCCAAATGCCAATTGCTGTGCAATTATACGAGCCATCATTATCCAATGAAACAGAAATAGAGACAACATTTTTAACAGAACTTAACCTTTTCTCGCCGACGTGGGCGCTAATTGAGCAAACGTTAGATTCTCCGCGCCTGTTGCGCCGTGCGAAACAAATTGATGAACAACTCAGTCGCATCGTGTTGAAAGACAAAGCCATTTTGCATTTATATCAAAACATGCGACAATATCACGATGTACTTGCTATCCATAGCTTAAATACAACGGCCATTTCGTTAATGATCGGACTTGCTTTAGAGCTAAAAGATGAAGACATCGTTGAGCTTTGCCTTGCCACTTTATTTGCCGATATTGGATTTACCGAAATTCCAAAAGAACGGTTTATTCACTACTTAAATACAGCAAAAGCCGATGAGGAGATGATGCGAAACCATATTAAGTTTTCCATTGAACTCATCGCTTCCTCTGTATATTGTCGCCAAAAAAACATTATTTACGGCATACTCGATCATCATGAGCAGTTTAATGGATCAGGAGTGCCAAATAAGAAAAGCAACAATGACATTCATTTATACGGTCGTATCATTGCTATTGCGCAATATTACGATGAACTTGTCGGCGGATATATTGGCGAAAAGAGTTATACGTCGTTTGAAGCCATGAAGGAAGTATGGAATGAAAAAGGGAAAAAATTAGATCCTTATATTTTGCGTATTTTTTTAGACAAAACGACATTATACAAGGTCGGGCAATCGATTCAAGTTCGTCCGTATGAATGGGCGACCATCATCGGATTTACCGACTATATTCATCATCCACTACATCCTGTTGTCCAAAAGCACGATGGAACAATCATTGATTTATCACGAAAACGGTAGAACGCCCAACCATTGGACAGATGCCTTGCATATAGTGTCAATGTAATGACAAAACTCGAGGAGGAGACAACCCAATGCGTAGACCGTTTTTCGGCTTTTTCGGTGCACCGTTTTTTGGAGGTTTTTTAGGTGGATTGCTCGGCAGTGCATTAACGCCTTACCCGTTTTACCCACCGCGTCCATATTATTACCCACCGCGCCCGTATCCGTTTTACCCGTATGGCGGCGGATGGTATTATTAAAAGTGGAAAACGCTAGAGAGTCCTTGACTCCCTAGCGTTTTTTCTACGCCTGAAAAGAGAGGGCAACTTCATATGCAAACATTTCGTTTCCAAGCACATAGTCAGGACGATCTTTTGCTTTCTGCTCATGAGCTTTGCGAAACGCCTCGCTTTTTGTCCAACCTTCAAACGATTGCTTATCCTCCCATGTTGTGCACACACGCACTTCATCGTATTCTTCCAATCCTTGTGTCACGTGCAGTTCCAAACGAATAAATCCTGGTGATTGCTCAATCCCTTTTCTTTCTTTGAATCGCTCAACTAATTGCGGAGCATATCCTTTTTTTACACGAATGGCATTTGTCACAACGTACATGTTTCATCTCTCCCATTTTTATTTTTTAGATATGGTGAAAGGGTCAGCAGAGACTTTGCTCCCCGCGTACTCAACTGCATACACGACAGATTGTTCCTGATCCGTTTGCGGAATCATTGGAACTGTAATCGTCGCCATTGTTCGATCATCGCTTAGCGTAATTTCCAATGGTTGAACGACTTGCTCTTCCCCTTTATTTAATGACATGGTGATTTTCACATCAGCAGCCGTCAATGAAGAAACTGCGATATCAAAGTACAATGTAAGAGCACCGTTTGTTGCTTCAACATAATCTAACCCAGCTACAGGCGGAGTCATTAAATCGTTATATACTTCTAATAGAGTGTCATACTCGTTTGTCAAATCTGTTCGAAACGTATCCGATAGTTTCGACAACAATCCTTTCACTACATCGAGCGCTTTTTTCGCCTCGACACCTTTTCCATCTTCCAGATACTCATTAGCCTTCAATAGTTGTTCATATACCTTCACATCATTTGCATACTTGTCGTAAAGCGTTTTACTTTTAGAAAACTCCCCTAAAAACAATTGACGAACGTTTGCTTCGAATACTTTGTTATACGCGTGAAGTTGACGGTTTTGGACGTATACTTGCAGCTGTTTATGCGCCGTTTGTAACGCATCGATATCTTCATCGGCAACCGCTTGCTCTACAGCGATTCTTGCTTTCGTTGATCCTTCAAATACAACGGACGCATTTAAATAAGGAATCACTCGTTTAGCCATATACGTTTTATACGTCCCATCTAACTCGCTCACATATTTCTTTTTCTCTTTTCCCGCGGATGTTTGAACAACTCTTTTCGCCTGTACATATAAGTGATGCGCTTTTTTATACTCCGCTAAAACGGTAGCATGCGGTGGAAGTTTCCCTGTTTTTTGAACATGCGTTACATATGTAGCATGCGCCTTTTTCATTTGCGCTTTCGCCTCGTGAACGGTTGTAGCGACATTTCCCTTCGCTTCAGAAACCGTTGGCTGAAATGAAAAAAGTAAACTACAAAACAGAAAACTCATCATGACTATACTTATCATTTTTTTTGCATTCACCATCTCCCTATTCTCCCTTCTCATTTTTGATCAATGACAACATGCGCAAATCGTTCACCAAACAAATCGACATCGAACGCATGCCCAAAACCTGCAACATAACGCCCTTCGATCGGAGTAAGTTGGAAAAGTGAAAAATCCATCCTTCGCAACAAATTGATCATCGGTTCTCCATGAATATGTTGAAACTTCGCAAAAATATGGTCATTTCCTTCGTTTTCTATATGTGTTCGTTTACATGTGAAGCGGACGCGCTCTCTCGCAAACAAGTGAGGTGATGACGATTCATCCGCAATCAACAGTACCGAAATACGTTCACAACGTTCAATATATTGAAAATGCTCAGCTGCTCGACTAATAAAAATGTAAAAATGACCTTCATCCATAACGAACGGTGCATAACTAATGAACGGATGCCCGCATTCATCTATCGTACTCATGATCAACGTTTTACACTCTTTTAAAAATTGCACATAGCGCTCTCTTTTTTTATCTTCCAATGCGTTCAGCCACCTTTTCTAAGTCAAGCACGGAATGGAACACTTTTTTCGAAGGGGAATGAAAAACGGTTTATCCCCCTCATATCGAATATCTACATCTATGCCGAATATATGTTGAAACATTTGCTTACAAATCACACATTGCGTGCGGTCATCATATTGGATTTTTCCGTCTTTCATCACAATCATTCGATCGCTATATTGTGCAGCTTGATTAATATCATGTAAAACCATCACAACCGTCATTCCTAATTGTTGATTTAACATTTGAATGAGTTCCATCACTTCCAACTGATGCGCGATATCTAAATACGTTGTCGGTTCATCAAGAAGCAACACTTGTGGACGCTGTGCCAAAGCCATTGCAATCCAAGCGCGTTGACGCTCCCCACCGGATAAAGAATGTAAAAAACGATACTCGTACGATTGTAAATTGGTCATCTCTAGCGCCCAGCGAATGACTTGTTCATCTTCTTCGTTTAACGATTGAAACCAACCTTTATGAGGGTTTCTTCCAAACTCTACAAGCTCTCGAACAGTCATATCTAACTGATGATTGTTCGTTTGCGGCAACATCGCCATTTTTTTAGCAATTGCCTTACGACTTAACGTATGAATGTCACTTCCGTCCAGCAACACGGTGCCACCGATCGGTCTCAACACGTGCGAAAGGAGACGAAGAAGCGTCGATTTTCCAGAACCGTTTGGGCCAATTAAACTAACAACTTCCCCTTTTTGAATGTCGACATGCACATCTTCAATTGAGAAATGATCTGAATGTTGATAGGTGACATATTTAGCCGAAAGCACGCACGCCCCCCCTTTTATGGAGAATATATAAAAAGAATGGTCCACCTAAAAAGGATAGTAACAAACCGACAGGCAATTCAATTGGATCAAACCAGCTGCGCGCAATCGTATCTGCAAATACAAGAAACACCCCGCCACCTAATGCTGATAGCGGCAATACAAAACGATCATCGCTCCCAACAATTAGTCGAATCATATGGGGAACAACAAGACCAATGAAGCCAATAAGTCCAGAGACGCTAACAGCGATACCTGTTAAAAATGTACTAATTACAATCAAAAGGAAACGAGAACGTTCGACATGATGTCCTAACAACTTCGCCATTTCATCCCCTAAATGTAGAATGCGAATGTGGCGAATAGCAAAAAGCGACAAAATCAAACCCGGAATGCTGTAAAACACAAGTAATTTAGCCTGTTCCATCGTCGCACCTGAAATTACACCAGCCATCCACGGGAGAACAGCTTGAACGCGATCGCTATACAACAACATGATCGCACTCATCGTCGCTCCAATAATGGCATTCACAGCGACCCCGACTAAAATAATTCGTGCAATCGATGAACCTCCTTGCCACGCCAACGCATAAATGAGCATCGCTGTAATAAATCCCCCGACAAACGCTGCAAGTGGCAATAGCACAATATATTGCGGCAGTAAAATCGTAATAATTACTGCCATTAACGCCGCCCCAGACGATACACCGATAATCCCCGGGTCAGCAAGTGGATTTTTCATCACCCCTTGCATAATTGTCCCTGAAATAGCTAAACACATGCCGACAATTAATCCAACGATCGTCCTCGGTAACCGTAAGTCCCATACGATCGTATAAAACATCGAATCTTTTTCTCCTGTAAGACCTTCCCAAACTTCGTGTAATTGCAGCTTTACACTTCCTGTAACGACAGAGTATAAACATACGAATACAATTGAGATAAGAAGGAAAACAAACGTCCATACTCTTCTTTTCGCATAAGGATGTTTTCTTTCTTTTATGTCGCTAAGAAACGTTTCCACGATGTCATCCCTCATCCACTACTTTTTCGTTTTCGCGCGCACTTTTAATAGTTCTTTATTCATATGATCTAATGCATCAGTAATTTTCACACCAGGGCTTGCAGCGAATAATTCACTCGGTAAAAAGATGACATGTTTATTTTTCACCGCTTTCAAGTTGCGCCATGAACTTGTTGACATGAGTTTAATCATCGCTTTTTTTGTTTCCGCATGATTCGCATGTGTGATAATGAAAATAACATCCGGATTGCTTGCGATCATCCGCTCCGTGCTCAAATTAGCGTAGCCAGGATAGTCTTTCAATTGCGAAAAGCTCGCCGCAATATTTTCCCCGCCAGCTTTTGCTAACACATCCCCAGAAAACGATGTTGGTAAAGCAACAAGTGAGCTGGCACCTGAGCCGAATAAAATGACAGCACGCACTTTCGTTTTTGTTTTACTATATTTTTTTACTTTATTATCAATTTTTCTGACTAATACTTTCGCTTTTTGTTCCTTGTTAAATAGTTTTCCTAATAACGTAATAGACGATTGAATATCACGAACAGAACTGCCAGAAGTGATAACGACTTTCAATCCCAATAATTCTGCTTTTTGAATATGACCTAAAAAAGATGTCCCTGCAATAACAACATCTGGCTGTAAACTTACGATTTTTTCGAAGTTTGGTTGATGAATATTCCCTACCTGCGGAACTGATTGCAAGCTCGCATCAACAGGTGTCGCAGACGTCGGTCTTCCAACCACTTGTACGCCGAGCGCTTGAAGCGTATGTAGATCCCCCGGGCTTAATACAACGACACGTTGCGGTGTACGATCAAACGTTACCGTTCGCCCTGCTAAATCTTTAATCGTTAGCTTAGTCGATGCCTCAGTAAGCTCGCCTGTAAAAGTAAACAAACCAACAAGCAAGCAGAGCGATAACACATAAGAAAATATTTTCCTCATCTCGCCTTCTCCTTCCTAATGATTATCATTATCATTTACAAACAAAATCATAATCGATATTGATAATCTTTGTCAATGAGTTTTTTTAAATATAGAAGTTGCTAACGGTAAAAACGGGATAATAAATAAAAAACGACCGCAAACGCAGTCGTTTTCATCTTTAACTAAGTATGGAGACGGTGGGAGTCGAACCCACGTCCAGAGATATCGCCACTTAAGCGTCTACGAGCGTAGTCGGTATATTTATGTTTCGCCGCTTCTTCCGCCTACCGACAGGCATCCGAGCAGCTAGTCTGATTGTTCTCTTCCCTCGTCCTCAGACGGCGGACTTAGGCGTAGCCCACTTGTTATGAACCCCTAGGACGCCACATGGGCGATGGCGGTAGGAGCTAGCCGCATCAATTAAGCAGCTAAAGCGTAGTTTTCTTTGCCAGTTATCTTTAAGTGACGTTTTTACGAGGACGATCCCCTCGGCTCGCAGCTTAAGCTCGATCTACCCCTGTCGAATCCGTAACGTCCCCGTATAAGAGAAACGTACGAAGGAAGCTTAAGCTTTCGTAACTAGCTGACACGTTTTATTATATCACATTTCATCTGTTTTGCAATTGTAACATATTGGCTTATTTCTGTCGTTCGCGAAAAGCGCGCTCGACTTCACGTTGAGCTTCTTTCTTTTTCATATCTTCCCGCTTATCGTATTTTTTCTTTCCTTTTCCGACACCAAGCAGCAACTTAGCAAAGCCATCCTTAATATACAGCTTCAACGGCACGAGCGTATAGCCTTGTTCTTTCGTATAGCCAATTAACTTGTTAATTTCGCGGCGATGAAGCAATAGTTTGCGCGTCCGCAACGGATCGTGATTGTAACGGTTCCCTTGTTCGTATGGACTAATATGCATATTATGCAAAAACACTTCACCTTTTTCCACTTTCGCGAACGAATCTTTTAAGTTCACCTTGCCTGCACGAATCGACTTAATTTCCGTTCCTTGCAATACAAGTCCTGCTTCATACGTCTCCTCAATAAAATAATCGTGGTGCGCCTTTTTATTTTGAGCAATTAGTTTTCCTTCCCCTTTTGGCATTTGTTTCCCTCCCTTCAGACAACCAATATTCTAGCAAAAATAAGAAGAAAGGAAAAGCCTCTACTGACGAGGCTTTTCTTATCGTTTTTTCTTTTTCTTCTTTTTCATGTTTGGTATATCTTCATAAAACTTTTTCTTCGTTTTTTTCGTTGGCCATTGCTCTTCTTTTTTCTTTTTCCGTTTTCCTTCGATGACAACTGGAGCAGCTTTCGCTTGTTTATGTTTGCGCCCTTTCATGCCGACAATTTCAAAATCGACAATACGTTCTTCTTTATTGACGTTAATGACGCGCACGGTAATTTCGTCACCGATGCGGTACACTTTCCCTGTTCGTTCGCCGATCATCGCATAATGCTGCTCATCGTAATGATAATAATCGTCCGTTAAATAGCTAACGTGTACAAGCCCTTCGATTGTATTCGGCAGTTCAACAAACAATCCAAAGTTTGTCACCGAGCTAATAATGCCGTCAAACTCCATGCCAATTTTATCTTCCATAAACTCTGTTTTCTTCAAATCATCCGTTTCGCGCTCTGCCTCGACTGCACGGCGCTCCATATTCGACGTATGTTCGGCAATTTCCGGTAGCTTCTCCGCCCATTTTTGTTGCGTTTGTTCATCGATTTGCCCGTTGATTAAATACGTGCGAATGAGGCGATGCACAATTAAGTCTGGATAGCGGCGAATCGGTGATGTAAAATGCGTATAAAATTCCGTTGATAATCCGTAGTGACCGAGACTTTCAGCATCATATCGCGCTTGCTTCATCGACCGAAGCATGACGGTCGACACGACCATTTCCTCCGGCTCGCCGCGCACAGCTTCTAACACTTCTTGCAAGGCGCGTGGATGAATTTGATTACCCGTACCTTTGACGACATAGCCAAAGTTTGTAATAAACTCTAAGAAGCGCTGCAGCTTCTCAGGCTTCGGGTCTTCATGCACACGATAAATAAATGGAACGTTCATCCAATGAAAATGTTCTGCAATCGTCTCATTTGCCGCTAACATAAATTCTTCGATTAATCGTTCAGCAACAGAACGCTCACGCAAAATGACATCATACGGTTTTCCATTTTCATCGACAAGCACTTTCGCTTCTTTAAAATCAAAGTCAATCGCGCCGCGCTTCATTCGCTTACTTCGTAAAATGTCCGCCAATTCTGCCATGAGCTCGAACATCGGAACGAGCGGAGCGTATTTTTCTCTTAGCGCCCCGTCTTTATCGACAAGAATGCGGTTCACATCGGTATACGTCATTCGTTCAGTCGTACGAATAACGCTTTGAAAAATTTCATGGCTCACGACTTCACCGCGATCGTTTATTTCCATCTCGCACGACAACGTTAGGCGATCAACTTTCGGATTTAATGAACAAATGCCGTTTGACAAGCGATGCGGAATCATTGGAATGACGCGATCGACTAAGTAGACGCTCGTCCCACGCTCATATGCTTCACGGTCAATTGGCGAGCCTTCCGTCACATAGTGGCTTACGTCGGCAATATGAACGCCTAACTTATAATTTCCGTTTGCTAACTTTGTTACGGTCACCGCATCATCTAAGTCTTTTGCGTCTTCGCCGTCAATCGTCACAATCATTTCGTTGCGTAAGTCCCGTCGCCCCTGTAAATCTTCTTCAGAAATTGTATCAGGAATGCTGTTGGCGTGAGCGATCACCTCTTCTGGGAATTGAAGCGGTAAGCCATGTTTATGGATAATCGATAAAATATCCACCCCAGGGTCGTTTTTATGTCCTAAAATTTTAATAACTTCTCCTTCCGCACTAATACGTCCCTCTGGATACGTCGTCAAACGAACGACAACTTTATGCCCTTCGACGGCGCCGTTTGCCGCATGTTTCGGAATAAAAATGTCGTTGACAATTTTTTTATCGTCTGGAATAACAAATCCAAAGTTTTTGCTTTCTGTATACGTACCTACGACTTCTGTAATGCCCCGCTCAATAATGCGGACGATCGTCCCTTCTTGACGCGCCCCCGTTGCTTGTCCGTTGACACGCACAAGAACGGTGTCGCCATGCATCGCATTTTTCAGCTCTGATGGCGGAATAAAAATATCGTCAAGCGTTGGATCTTCTGGAACGACAAACGCAAATCCTTTCGCATGACCTGTCACTTTCCCACGAATTAAGTTCATTTTTTCAGGTAGCCCGTAGCGATTGCTTCTTGTTCGAACGATCAACCCTTCTTCTTCTAACGACACAAGTGTTTTAACAAGCTCTTTAAACTCCGCGGCGTCTGTAATATGAAACGCTTCTTCTAATTCTTGAACCGTAAGCGGTTTATACGCTTCATCGCGCATAAATGCTAATAATTTTCCCTTCATTTACTTCCTCCTTTCGAGGATTACCAATCTAATGATTCTAAAAATGTATAAATGTCTTCGTGAAGCTGTTCTTTTTCTTTATCAAGCGTAATGACGTGTCCTGACTCCTCATACCATTTGATTTGTTTTACGGGAGATTCGACGCCGTTATAAATAATATTTGCACTATCTGGGTTAATCATGTCATCATGGCGAGCTTGCACGACAAAAACAGGTGCATAAATGAAATCTAAATGATCGCGCACTTCGGCAATAAGTTGTTGCAGTGCTTTCAATGTTTTCATCGGCGTTTTCGCAAACTCCGCCATTTCGCGCTCGATTTGCTCCTCGCTTTTTCCTTCTCGCTTTTTATATTCGCGAGCGTATGCTAAAACTCCTTCATACATCGTCTGTTCGCTTTTAATATACATCGGGGCACACATTGGTACGATGCCAACGACAGGAACAGTATAGCCAAGTTTTAACGAAAACACACCGCCAAGCGATAATCCAACAACAGCGATTTTTTCATGGGTTTGTTTTAAATATTCGTAGGCGTTCATCACATCTTGCCACCAATCTTCCGGGCCGGTATGAACGAGCTCCTCTGGCGGCACGCCATGTCCTTTATAAATTGGAGCGTGGCACGTATATCCTTTTGATTGTAAAAAACGACCAAGCATACGAACATCCGCCGAATTTCCAGTAAATCCATGCAATAATAAAACAGCGCGTTCACCAGCTTCAAACGTAAACGGCTGTGGTGCAACAAGCTTCACAGATGATTCCTCCTTCCTCCATGAAAAAAGCGATCCGCATCGCTGGACCGCTGTTACAGTTCAAAATAAGTGACAGCTACTGTTAATACGAAAAACAATACCGCAAGGACAACAGTCAGACGGTGTAACACCGCATCAATGCCGCGTGCTTTCTGTTTACCAAACAATTGTTCAGCACCGCCGGTAATCGCACCAGAAAGCCCTGCACTTCGGCCTGATTGCAATAAAACAACCACAATGATTCCAATACAAACAATTACAAGTAACGTAACAAGAAACGCATGCATACTTTACACCTCCAACGACGCACATCACAATAGTTTTATTTTAGCATAACACTATTCATTTGTACAACGGACGAAAAGATACGGGATAAAACTTTATCAAAAACATTAGACAAATCATATGCTAAAAACACACAGAAAGATTGCAAAATTTGTCGAAAACATCTCGTTGTCCCCCCCCCCATAAATCTCATGTTACAGTAAATGTGTGAAAACTGAGATAATTTCGTCATATGAGGAATGGAGGAACGAGGAATATGTCTTTTTGGGGTTCATTAAATAAATGGGGGCATTCAGTCAGTAAAAAGATCGAACAGACGACGAAACATGTTGCCAACGACTTCAAAAAGGTAGAAAAGACCATTCAAAAAATGGAAAAGAAAGCGGAATCTGTCACTAAACAAATCGTAAAAGATACGATTCAAATTAGCCAAAAAGCAAAAGAAGCTTTTCAACAAGCAGAGAAACAAATGGAGAAAGCAGGAAAACACATCACCAATGATATAAAAAAAGCAGAAAAAGCCGTACATCAAACGGTTAATCATGCGGGAAAGAAAGTGGAGGAAGTAACGAAACAGGCGATCAAAGACACGGTACATATTAGTCAGAAAGCGCAAAAAGCGTTTCATGAGGCGGAAAAGAAAACCGAACGAGTGACGAAACATATCGTTCATGATGTAAAAAAAGCGACATCTGAAGCTGTTTAGAGGGGGGAATTTATGGTGAAAAGTATATTACAAACAATCGAGCAACTATACAACGGGGATTTTGGATATATTTTAATGAACTATGTTGACAAAAATATTTGGTTTAATAAGATGACTCAAGAAATGAAGGAGTTGCATGTAGAGAATTTAACAGATTTTAATTATTCGAAATGCTTCACATTATATATTACGTCTTCTACTCATCCGGAGGTAAGTACAGATGAATTCATAGAGTATATTAGTCAGCATACCTATTTAAATGGATTACTAGTGTATATTTCAGCAATTGGCCCATTTGCAGCAATAAAATACGTTAGATACGAATATGTTGATGGAAATGTTGGAATGCGAGAGCAGTATGAGCCATTTGATAAAGAGACGGAACAAATCAGTAAAGATGTTTTTAATCTATTAGACAGTAGAGGTATACGAGTTTTAGAAAAAAATATATTGGATATAGAGGTTCCTAACATTTCCTTGGAACTTAAGGAGGAAAATGTAACTATATTTCATTGCTTGTTTGAAGATAGTTATTAATTAACGGTAGCTTGTCTTGAGAGTCAAGCACCATTCCGTATTAAACTCATTTTTATGAAAGTGGTGTTCAGTGGCAGAGATGTAATCATGAATAAAACAAAAACAATACTGGTATTATGTCAAGAACCTTGATTTTTTCAAAGTTTATAGGCTTTCAATTTCCTTAGGGTGCAAAATTTATGCAAAATTATTTTTGGACGCTGTTTCGTGCAAAAAGGCGGAGTGATGTGATATTATCCCCTAAAGGTAGACAACAAAAAAAGAGGACATTTGTTATGATGTTCTTAAGAGTCTACCTGAAGGGGATTTTTTATGGCAAAAAAAGGACAAAGCTTTAAAACCTATACAGAAGAGTTAAAGCGTGAAGTAGTACGATTGAAGCATTTGGACATGCGGTAGCAACAATCGCAGGTGTGATGGAAACGACAGGCTCCGTTGCCATTGGTGCAGGCGGGATGTTGCTTAACGCCACAGGAGCAGGGGCAGTCATTGGAACGCCTGCCACGGCGGTTGCCGCTGTGGGAGTGGCGCATGGGACAGGACTTGCCACCGCAGGCGGAACAGGCTTTGTGAAAAGTGCATATCGACACGTGACAGGCATTCTTGTCAATAACACCCATCGCTACCGTAGCTGCGACACCTTTCCATCCTTTTCCTGACTTGTATGACTTATACCCATCATAAACCGCAAACCCAGCATTGATGGCCAACCATACCCAATGCCCATCCGGATCCACCAACATCACCGGATTGTTGTTCGCATACGCATACCCATTCTGCGTGAGAATATCGTCCGCATCCCCTGGGTCTGGATCCAAGGATAAGAACACGCCATGGGCTGGGTGGTAATAACGGGCGATCAGGTAATAAACAGGGTGTCCCAAAAATGATCATTTTTGGGACACCCTCTTTCAAATTCTTTAAATTTCAACAAATATTAATGAAAAAATTAAAGTATAGAAATATTAAACCTTAGTATGATTTAACGACTTCTAAAAGTAATTCCCGAACCCTTTCATGAACTTTTAATTCTTCAGAAAAATGGGGGAATTTTTCTAAATGTTTCCTTAAAGGTTCGTAATAAGGATACAAAGCAAAAAAATCTTTATACAACAATTTTCTTTGATACCTAGGTATCTTTTTATGAGCAAGGACATAACTTAAACTTCCACTTATTAATGAACAAAAGCTGTCAAAGCCCCCTGTCAAACAGTATTTATCATTATCTTTAAGAATGGTATTTTCAATTCTTTCTATATCTTCTGAGGGAAAATCATTGTTTAATAATATACTCATTTTTTCAAGCTCTAATATTACATCGTGATTAACCTTCATAAATTGTTCACCTCTTTCTCTCTTTAACTATGTTAAAAATGATAATATTCATTTCTACTATTTCTTGAGTTTCCAACCGTTATGCCAAAATGTCACTATTTTCCCTCTTTTGGTATAATAACCTCCAACCTTTCCTTTCTTAATCCTATATCCTTTTTTGCCTGTAGATAGTGTCACTTCTTCTCGCAAATGTTTATTTGAACGATAGAATGCTCTCGCTAGTTTTGTGTATCTTTCTGGACTATAGGAGCGTCCTTTTCTAATCACATGTTTGTTATGATGATATGCTAGCGATTCTATACCATTTTTAAAGGTACCTTTATACCAATACCGTGCGGGACCCTTTGCTACTTGTGCTGCTCGAAATGCTTTAAATGCAGCTCCTCCAACAAGCCCCACGCCAACAGCAATCGCCGCCGCTTTCCAACCGCCTTTTTTAAAGGCTTTATACCCATCATACGCCGCAAATCCCGCATTAATCGCCATCCACACAAAATGCCCATCCGGATCCACCAACATCACTGGATTGTTGTTCGCATACGTATATCCGTTCTGCGTAAGGATATCGTCCGCATCCCCTGGGTCTGGGTCCAAAGAAAGGAACACGCCATGCGTTGGATGATAGTACCGGGCAATTAAGTAATAGAGACCCGTTTCTTGGTTATATTGGTATCCCGCATATCGGTATGGATTTTCGTCCGCCAATGCGCCGGATTGGGAAAGAATGTTCCCCCACGCATCGTATTGATAACGGGCGACGATGTTTCCTTGCGCATCCGTTAGGGCGATGACATCGCCATGGGCGTTATAGTGGTAAAAATACGTCGCATTGCCTTTTTTCATGGCAAGGAGTTGCCCGTTTTCTCCGTATATATATGATCTTACCACATTTCCACTTGCATCGGTTTCATACAGAACGTTTAGGCTGTCGCCTTGGTAATGGTAGTTCGTAATAACACCATTCACATTCTTTTGAATACGGCGGCCGTCTTCGTCATATTTGTATGTGACAAACGGCGTGCTTTCGCCTTTTCGGGTGATGGAGACAAGCTGATCGGCTTCGTTCCATTCATATTGGTACTCACTGTCTTCGGTCCGGTTGCCGTTCGCATCGTACGTGATCGTTTCATCGCCGAAACGAACCAACTGATTCGCCGCATTATAATCGGCCGTCGTCGTCGTGGATGATCCCTCTTTCGTTTTCACGATTTTCGTCCGGTTCCCGAATCCATCGTACGTGTACTCGATCGTCGTTCCATCCGGCCATTGCTCTTCCACAAGTTGATCTAAGGCGTCATAACGATAGAGCGTCTTCGCGCCGGTCGGGATGGCGATTTCTGTCCGGTTTCCGTTTTCATCGTAACGGTACGTTTCCGATAAAATTTCTTTTCCGTCCGCCGTACCGACCGAAACGCTTTCCGCTAAGCCGCAGTCATCGTACGTAAAGGTCGAGCCGGCTCCGTTTCCTGTCGTGAAGGTGCGAACGTTTCCTCTTTCGTCATAGTCAAAGCGGTACGTATACATTCCATCTTGAACAATGGTATTTTGGTCCAAGGCGTTGTATTGGTACGTAACCGTTTGGCTAAACGATCCATGCGAGAACAGGAACTGTTGCAATTTATCCGAGGTGGTCGGATACGTCCATTTTTGTAATCCTCCGCGGTCGGACTGTTCGATGACCCGATTCGCCGAGTCAAATTTTCTTGTCTTCGTCGTGCCATCCTGTAAATATTGGACAGAACATGTTTTTTGACAAAAAACGGCCCTTACGTAACCTTAGTGAAAGGAAGAAGAGAATGGAGAAAATGAGCGTGTAAATCATTATTTTTAACTCCGAATTCTCCATTACCTCGTGATTTTCCACTAAAAGAACGTAAGAGCCCGTCTTATTTTGCATGAAACCGTTACTATCTAATTATAGTTTTCTAATCTTCGACATGGATCTCCACCAACCAATTGCTTGAACTCGATTTTACAACGATGTGATGATCGTTTTCCCATTTCAGTGTCCCAAGGTATCTTGAATACACAATTTCGTTTCCAACATCACGAACTAATATCTGATCCATAATTTTAAGACCTTTCTCGTTATAGACCTCACATCTTAACTGAAATCCCTCTAATCGGTGAATTCCTTTTAAAATCGCTAATTTCTTACGGTCTGGACTTTTTTTAGGAGTTTTTCCAACTAGAAAAACCGCTTCGTAATTTTGTTTTATAATTTGTTCAAGCGCCTTCTCCACACATTCTGAAACTGTTAATTGTGGCAATGTCGAGTATCTTTCTAAAATCGGTTTAATATAAGTATGAACCAAATAGGCAAAAGCTTGAAACTTGGCATTAGCAGAGTCTAAATTTAAAAAATCCATAAAATCATAAGGGATCGATACACTAATCGCTTGTAAAGCATGATTTTCCTCATAAGACATTCTCTTATTTGGATCAGCCAAACAATAAACGATAATGTTTTCAAATTTTCCCAATTTTATTCCTAATTCACTTAGTTTATTTGAAAAGATCAACTCAAAAATTCTCATTTCGTGAATACGATTATAGTGTTTTTTAGGACGGTTTTTCCCCCAATCCTGAAAATGAATATTTACCATTTAATCACCCTTTCTTCTTGTCTACCAAGGACGTGGTCGCTTATGGTATCTAGATTGAAACACCCCCCCAGCTCTTGCAACTCTATTTACATGCCCTTGTTCCCATCTCAATGCTTGTTGCCTTGTCATATTTTTCTTTACAACTCGAGTATAATATTTACCGCCATATTTTTTAGCCCATTTATTAGCCTGTCTGGTGGCTCTATACGATTTACCGGATTTTGAAATCCGTCCCCCACTTATTCCAACTTTCAATACTTGTTTTTTTCCATTAACATATTGATATATCTCGTAACCATGATTTGCTCTTCTACTCCAGAGACTATTTCCATTGATTTTTTTAACAAATGAAACAGCTTTAGATGCAGCTTTTAGCTTTCCGATACCAATAACACCCATCGCTACCGTAGCTGTGACACCTATCCATCCTTTTCCTGCCTTGTACGCCTTATACCCTTCATACGCCGCCAATCCCGCATTAACGACCATCCACACAAAATGCCCATCCGGATCGACCATCATCACCGGGTTGTTGTTCGCATACGTATAGCCGTTTTGCGTCAGAATATCATCGGCATCGCCTGGGTCTGGGTCCATGGACAAGAACACGCCATGGGTCGGGTGGTAGTAACGGGCGATCAAGTAGTAGAGCCCGGTCTCCTCATCATATTGGTATCCCGCATAGCGATATGGGTTTTCGTCCGCCATCTCACCGGATTTTGAGAGAAGCTTGCCCCATGTGTCGTACTCGTAACGAGCGACCACGTTTCCTTGCGCATCGGTTAACGCGATGACATCGCCATGCGCGTTGTAGTGGTAGAAGTACGTCGCCCCGCCCTTTTTCATCGCCAACAGCTGGCCGTTTTCTCCGTATACATATCATTTTAACAGAGCATCACTGACTTCGGTTTCATAGAGAACGTACTAGTCTTATTTTCCTTTTTATTATCAATGGTCTAACTAAAAAGACGACAACGCTATAATATAGAATAAGCGTGCCGTCAAACTTGCTCGATCTATCAAGTGCCTAATTTCATCAGGTCACTCGTAAGAATATAACTATGAACAGTATTTAAAAATATCTAAATGGTGCCGCAGCTGTTCAAGCACATATGGTAATGTAGAAAGATGGATATATAGATGGCTCCTAAAGGAATCATCGCTGTGCAAATCCTTAAACTGAATCTGTACAATTCCTTCTCCACTATCGTGAATATGCACTGTCACATTTAGCTCTTTAGATTCTGAATAAAAAACAGCTTTCCCTTCTCGTTCTCTGTATATTTTCCTTAAATTTTCATAGAAGCGAAAGATGTTGTGATTGTCAAAATGGAAGGGGACCGTTTCCGCTGTAAATCCTCTACTTTTTAGCTTTACTTTTCCTGTAAAATAACAACCACCAAAAAACGGATCTCCTTCATTTTCAAAGTTTGTGATAATTAACTCTAGACTTCGATCCGGATGTTCCTCGCATACAAATATTTTCATGCTTTACATCCTTTCTGACGGTTATATTCGTTGTTTAATATGGCTCATAGTGGAAATGACGCACCCTCTTAGCTCTCTTATTATACACAACTGTCAACTTATATTTTTTATACTTGTAATTTCTAGGATCGCCTATGGAGTGCCTTGCTTTTTCTAATTTATGCATAGTTACGGTATATTTATTATAACCTTTAGCCCCATCTTTGGATTTCTTCCCATAAACAATGGTCCTTGCTAAAATCTGTCTTGGAACATAGCGATCCCGATTTCGCATATGTTTAAATGCTGTGCTATCAAATCTCATTTTTTTAGCAATTGACTTCACTTTATAAGCTCGATATAGTACCTTACCTGCTTTAAATCCAACTCCGCCAACCAGT
>NZ_DAITON010000035.1:0-17659 GCF_036834105.1 Anoxybacillus sp.
CAACTTCACAAAAAAGAGCCGCTTCAATTGTAAATGTTTCTTTTAAAATTGTAAAGAAAAAATGAATATAATTGTTAGAAAAGTATCTTAATTTCTTCATTTACAAAAAAAGCTACCACCATGATGTGGTAGCTTACGTCCGCTTTGTTTGTTTACGACTCGAATCCATTTCAATATTTCCCGTTTCCTGTTCAGTTGTTCCTTGCCCTTTTACTTCTGGCGAACTTAATCCTGTCTTTGAGGCATCTTTTTTTCGTTTACTCACTTCTTTCACCTCCTACCGTCTTATTCTGCCTCGTTCATGAAAGTTCAATCGTCCCAAAATGAAATTTTGCTGTTTTTCTTCGATAAACAAAAAAGCCAAACTGTTCAAATCGTGAACTTTGCCAATGGTCTTTCAACACCACACGCTGTCGGGCCACCCGCTTTGCTTGCTCAATATGTTGTTCTGTTAAGTTTGTATATAGCGCAGCTTGTTTTAATCCTTTCATCCCATCCGCTTCCTCAATGCTCACTTCAAACATCGGATCTAAATAAACGACATCATATGACTTATCGTCACATTGCTCTAAAAACGAGCAAAAATTATCATGATGCACGTCAATACGTCTCATTGCTTCGTTTAACTCACAAATATCACTCTCCCAATGACGTAACCCTTGTTTTGTTAAGTAAGCGATATATGCACTCCCTTCAATTCCTACAACTTTCCCTCTCTCCCCAACAACTAAGCTCGCAATGATACTATCCGATGCTAAACCGAGCGTGCAATCTAAAAACGTCATCCCTCGTTGTAATTTCGTCGCTTGTAAAAATGGTTCACTTTCACCTTTTAAAATACGCTTTGCGCGAAAAGAAGCGGAGTTTGGATGAAAAAATAACGGTTCCTGTCCGTGTGGGAAATGAATTTCTAGCCTTTCTTTTCCAACGACAAGAATCGGTTCGTGTATTTGTTGTTGAATCGAAGCAATGGATCGTTTTCGACGTGGTATATATGAAATTTGTAATTCCAACGCAATTTGCCTCGCTTTTTCAATCATCTGTTCATTTGTTCTGCCAGCTGTCGTCACAATCATACGTTCACCTCAAAAGAAAAAGGATGTCAATCGGACACCCTTAACAATGTTTTTCAAACGCTTGCATAATATTTTGCATAATATTTTCAATGGAATTCGCTTCAATATCGTGGCGTGGAATAAAATGGACGACTTCTTTTCCCTTTAACAATGCCATCGATGGTGAAGAAGGTTCAATGCCTACAAAATACTCCCGCATTTTAGCCGTCGCTTCTCGATCTTGCCCTGCAAATACGGTCACGAGGTGAGTTGGTTTCTTTTCGCTCATTTGTACAGCCTGAATGGCTGCTGGGCGCGCAAGCCCCGCTGCACAACCACAAACGGAATTAATGACAACGAACGTCGTCCCTTCCACTTGTTCCATAAATTGTTCAACTTCTTCACTCGTACGCAACTCTGTAAATCCACCATTGACTAATTCATCACGCATCGGTTGCACTACTTGACGCATATATTCTTCATATGACATAAACATACGTATATCCCTCCAAATCATTCTTGCTTTTACAAGAATACAACAATGGCAATAGAAAAATCAATAAAATAAAAAACATTGAATAATTTTCTAAAAATTTTTATAATGATTGTATTTATATGATGTGAAATGGAGGTTGACGACATGCCAATTAATATTCCACGCGATCTTCCTGCAAAAGAAATATTAGAACAAGAAAATATTTTTGTTATGGATGAGGAGCGTGCCTATTCCCAAGACATTCGGCCGTTAAATATTATCATTCTAAACTTAATGCCACAAAAGGAAAAGGCGGAAACACAACTGTTGCGGTTACTCGGAAACTCACCGTTGCAAGTTCATGTAACTTTCTTGCGCCCGGAAACACATGAAGCAAAAACAACATCGAAACACCATCTCGATCAATTTTATACGACATTTCAACATGTTCAACATAGAAAATATGATGGTATGATCATTACTGGAGCACCGGTAGAACACTTGCCATTTGAACAAGTTGATTATTGGGATGAGCTGACTAAAATTATGGAATGGACAAAGACGAACGTTACATCAACGTTACATATTTGCTGGGGTGCACAAGCAGGTATGTACTATCATTACGGAATCCCTAAGTATAACTTACCACAAAAATGTTTCGGTGTATTCGACCATATACTAGAACAAAAGCACGTCAAGTTAACTCGTGGATTTGACGACATTCACAAAATTCCGCATTCACGCCATACGGATGTTAAACGTGAACATATTGAGGCTGTCTCAGAGTTAACGATTTTATCTTCATCTGAAGAAGCAGGCGTTTGTCTTGTCGTTTCAAATGACGGAAAACAAGTGTTTTTAACAGGGCATCCAGAGTATGATGCCACAACGCTAAAAGAAGAATATGAACGTGATGTGGCTAAAGGGTTGGATATACAAATTCCAAAATATTATTTTCCACATAACGACCCGAATAAGCAACCGTATAACACATGGCGTTCTCATGCTAACTTACTGTTTGTCAACTGGCTCAACTATTATGTGTATCAAGAGACACCTTATGTGTGGGAGTAAGCTTTCGCTTTATGGCGAGAGCTTTTTTATTTGTAAGTATGTAAAAAAAGAATATAATGTTTTGTATACATAACGAAAGGAGGAAAGAAAGGTGGTTGTTGAAGGTCGACACATCTCCCTCATTGTATTAGGGTTGCTATTAGCTATCTTTATGGCGGCGATGGATAATACGATTGTGGCGACAGCAATTGGTACAATCGTCGCTGACTTAGGGGGCGTTGATCAATTTGTATGGGTCACGTCTGCTTACATGGTTACGGTTATGGCTGGTATGCCTATTTTTGGAAAATTATCCGATATGTATGGAAGAAAACGATTTTTTCTTTTTGGACTCATTGTTTTTCTCATCGGCTCCGCTTTGTGTGGTTTAGCTCAAAACATCGTCCAGCTCAGCATTTTTCGTGCAATTCAAGGAGTTGGTGGCGGGGCATTAATGCCGATTGCCTTTACGATCGTATTTGATGTGTTTCCGCCAGAAAAACGTGGAAAAATGACCGGACTTCTCGGAGCGGTGTTTGGTATGTCGAGCGTATTAGGCCCATTACTCGGCGCGTATATTACGGACTACTTAAGTTGGCATTGGGTATTTTATGTTAACGTACCGATCGGTCTCGTATCCATTATTTTGATCGCTCGCTACTATAAAGAGTCGGCACAACATGCTAAACAAGTCATTGACTGGTACGGGGCTTTGACGCTCGTCGTTGCCGTCGTTAGTTTAATGTTTGCGTTAGAGCTAGGCGGAAAGCATTACGAGTGGGGTTCTATTCCAATCATTTGTTTGTTTACGGTGAGTACCGTTTTCTTTATCGCTTTTTTGTACGTAGAGACAAAAGCAAAAGAGCCGATTATCTCATTCGTTTTATTTAAACGGCGTACATTTGCGATCGCACAGCTATTAGCTTTTTTATACGGAGCGACATTCGTTATTTTAACTGTCTTTATTCCTATATTCGTACAAGCGGTATATGGCGGAACGGCCAAAAACGCAGGGCTTATTTTAATGCCAATGATGCTCGGTTCTGTTGCAGGAAGTTCAACAGCTGGAATTTCCCAAACGAAGACATCATATCGAAACATTATGTTTGTTTCAATTGTTGCCTATTTTTGTGGAATGCTTTTTCTTAGCCTTATGACACCCGAAACGTCGAAACTTTGGTTAACCATTTATATGGCGATAGCTGGATTTGGGGTTGGATTTTCTTTTTCACTTTTGCCATCGGCGTCTATGCACAATTTAGAGCCCCGTTTCCGTGGGAGAGCGAATTCAACAAATTCATTTTTTCGTTCGCTCGGCATGACAATTGGCATAACCATTTTCGGAACGATTCAATCAAATAAGCTAGCTGCTGAATTACGCGAATCATTCGGTACGAATACGACAACATTTTCGCTAGATCCACATGCGCTGTTTGAAACAGGAGCACGGGCTCAAATACCACCGAACGTGCTGCAAAAAATTGTCGATGCGATGGCTTCGTCAATTACATTTTCATTTTCTATTGCATTAATTCCGATTGCTCTTAGTGGGATAGCTATTTTCTTCATGGGAAACGAAAAATTAGAAGTTCAACAAAAAGGCAGGGGACAATGATACGTCTCCCTACCTTTTTTGCAACATAAATAACCACATAAAAGAAACGGCCTGTTTTAACTCTGTCGGTAAATGTCGGACAATAGAATTATCAATTTCGCGCTTATACACTCCTTCTCCAGCAACAACGGTAAAACCATTTTCATTGGCTAACTGTTCAAATTCCCATGGCATCATCGTATTGCAAATCACCGCCTCATCATATAAGCGGCGATAGCTATTTACTCGCGGGGCAGCTGTCGGTCCAAGGATACCTACACAAACATATGCATTTGCTTTTAACACACGCCGCACTTCTTCAAGCGCAGCAAGCGGACGTTCAGTCCATTCAAAGCAGTTAATAATCATTGCACCTGTAAACGTTTCATCTGGAAAAGGCAAATTCATAATATCTGCTTGTTGAAAATGGAGATGTTCATGATGTCTTTTCTTTTTTGCCAATTCAATCATTTCGCTTGATAAATCTAAGCCGATGACCCGATACCCTTCTTTACACAACTTGTATGATCCATATCCGTCACCGCAACCAATATCTGCAACATATCCTTCTTTAGGCATGTATGTTTTAACAAACGGAATAATCGTTTTTCGACTTCCCTGCTCCCACATGTCCTCGCTACTTTGATGCCACCACTCCGCGCGCTCATCCCACTGTTTCTCCGCCTCTTTATGCCACGTACGCATAACTCCACCCCTTTTTGAAAAAATAAACATGTTACGTTTATTGTAGCAGAAAGGAGCGAGAAACATGACAAAAAAAGTGAACCAAGGAAGCGAAAATCAAAATGCCCCAACACAACATGGGAAGTTGCACGGACATACCGGAGACAATAGTAAAGGACGGAAGCAAAACAAAAGTCAAAACGATAAAACCGACCATTGAAAAAGTCGGGCGATTAGCCCGACTCACTCTTCTTGTTTACTGACGCGAATGGCAGGTGTATTGTTGCCGACATAAAACGGGACAACTTCTTCAGGTTGATGCTCGTAAAAATATCGATTGATCTCTTGTTCAGCAAATGCTACCTCGTCTTCTATCATCGTTCGTTTTTTATCCATCATCTACTCCCCCTTTAGACGATAGGATAACCGAAAAAATGGCTATTCATGTAATGAATCATCTGAAACGATCACACCATCTTCATCAACATATACGTATGTACCCGGCTTCCACTCAATATCGCCAAAATGTACAATTGTATCTCGCATCCCTTTTCCTTCTTTTTTACTTTTGCGTGGGCATGTCCCAAGCGCAAGTACGCCAATTGGCATATTCCCTATTTCTTTTGAATCACGAATGCACCCATGTACAATAATGCCAGCCAATTGACGGTCACATGCAATTTGCGCAAGCCGATCTCCAACAAGGGCGCACTTGTTTGAACCTTTGCCATCCACAACGACGACGCTTCCTGCCGGTGCCGTTTCTAGCGCTTCCCGAACAAGAACGTTATCATCACATACATCGACGGTTGTAATTCGTCCATAAAACGTTGCTTTCCCACCGTAATTTCGGAATGAAAGAGAGCAAACACGGACACTTTCTCCATATTGATCACACAAATCTGCCGTTTTCATCCTCATCCCCCACTTTTGTCAATCTCATCATAATAATAGTCAATCTATTCTAAAAAATCAATAAATTAAAACAGGAAGATCGAGTTACTATCTTCAATCGCACCATTTGTTAAAAAATAAATGAACAAAACAAGAAAGCAATAAAAAAGGAGTGTTTCCAAAAAGCTAGATGTACGATATGTTATCACAAACCGATATCTTTTTTTAGAAAATGGCCATAGTAACGGAACACCTTGACTTGAACAATAGTCGGCTAAAACATGAAACGCATATCCAAGACATAACCCGAGCGTAAAAGGAGAAAAATGTTGTAATAATAAAACGGTAGTGATAGCCCCCCATGCTAATAATGAATGGGTAAACCCACGATGACCAAACGCCTTATTCACCTGCTTGGCAACCCCAAACGAGCGCCGACCGATGTATGAGTTAGGCTCATCAATATCTGGAAGCAAGCTCCCGAGCGTCAGCCCAGCTGCATAGGCGATTGTAAATGAAACAGGAGTGTACGCAGCAATCCCGGTTCCAATCGCTAATGATGAAACAATATGAGTATGATAACGCATCGTTTTTCCCTTCCTTTTGTAAACGTTTTATATAATATTCGTTATTAATATTCATGAATTCGAGACGGTTTTTTCAATAAATGTTCACCGCTCCAGCCAACTTTGTGAAACTATTAGCATTATACTAATATATGAACAAACTGACAAATAAAGCTGGTGAGGAAAATGAAAAAGAGTACACCCGCAGAATTAACCGTTATGAAAAGTTTAGCATTTTTAGCTGTTGTTTTTCAAAGCGCGTTACTATACGTAATGAATTATCGTTCCCCTCATCCAGAGGAAGCGATTATGATTGGCATGCTGTTTCATTTCGTCAAATTTTCTGCTCCTGTGTTCGTGTTTTTAGTAGGATTTCATATTGTTCAACATACTGTCATCGACTATCGTCAATACGTATTACACAAATGGAAAGAACTTGTTGTTCCATATGTGACGTGGTCGTTTATTTATGTTATATTGTTTTCTAGTCATCTACACGTAATCGACGTGATGAAACAACTGTTGCTTGGGGAGGCAGCCTCTCATTTATGGTACGTCGTCATGATCATGCAATTTCATTTGCTTATTGTCATCATCATTCCATTTTTTTATTGGATTGATCAAAAGAAATATTGGAAATTATTTATTATCATTAGTGCCATGATTTACATTGGTTTTATTACATTCATTTTTCCAATTGTTCAAAGCACGTCATATATACATTATATCGATCGTACGTTTTTAGCTTATTTCTTTTATTTTGGCCTAGGCGGCATGGTTGCGTACACGCTCCCAACATGGCGGAAATTCGTCATTCGAGTTATTCCACTTAACACATTTTTGTTTTTATCACTTTTTATCTTTGTTAGTTATGAGCTGTTTACATCACAAGGCATCTTTTCTATCGATTTAACGATGATTACGTATTTAAAGCCTTCGATGGTGTTGTATGTCACATCAGAAATTTTCTTGCTATACGCTTTATCAATTACCATTGTGCAAACAAAATCTCGATTGTATACGGCGTTACGTTTCATTAGTCGATATACGTATGGGGCATATATTGCACATATGTTTTTCTTATACGTGTTTGCACCAATCATTCCGACAACGATGTATTCGATGTTGCAAGCTATTATATTATTTACAATCACAACAATCGTTTCCGTTGGCGTTTGCTATATTATACATGCTACACCACTTAGCTTGCTGTTTATCGGTCAAGTGCGTGAGCATCGAACGATTCCCATTGTATCGCTATCGAAATCTAAAAAAAGTGTCCCAAGTTAACATTTGGGATGCTTTTTTATTTTGTTCACACAAGCCGCTTCTTATTTCAAACATATAATGATTGAACAAATAGGAACAGGAGGAAAATCATGAGCATTCGCCGAAAAATCCTTTTATTTTTTTTCGCTGTTTCGTTGTTCGTCATATGTATGGGGGCATTTCAAATATTCAAAATGAACGAAACAGGTGACATGTATAAGCGCTTAATCAACTATCGTTTTGATATTATTACGAAAACAGATGAAATGGTTACTTCTTTTTACGAGGAAAGAAAAGATGTGCTCACTTATCTACTATTAAAAGATGACAAATTTTTAAGGAGCTACGAAGAAAAAAGAAAACGATTTTATAAAAATTACGAACAAATTAACTCAACGTTATCAACAGAAGAAAGTAAAGCAATCATCAATCAGCTACAGCAACTGGAATATCAATATTTTCTACTCGTGCAACAATTTTTACGCACAGCCCATGAACAAGAACGCGCACATGTTGTCACCGAACTACAAAAAACAGGCGAACTCTTTTTACAAACAGCAGAACAAATGTTGCAACGACAAAAATCTTTACTAAAAGATGATCAACAGCGTATTGAACGGTACACAAAACAAACATATACTATATCTTTCACGATCATCGTATTCCTCATTTTGTTTGGTAGCGTTTCTTCTTTCCTAATCAGCCGTCAAATCTCTAAACCAATTCGTCTCGTTTCCGATGAACTCAAGCGCGTGGCAAAACAAGATTTATCCTCCCCTCCTTTATTAGTTAAAACAAAAGATGAAACAAAACATATGATTGAATCCATTAACGTTATGAAAACAACATTAAAAGAAACGATTCAAATGATGAAAGACGTATCTTTCCAAATCGCATCGCAAGCAGAACAATTTGCAGCAAGCGCAGAACAAAGTACACAATCAGCAGAAAAAGCGGCAGAAATGGCGGAACTCACATTTACAGAAGCACAGAAACAGCTACACATGTTGCAACAATGTGATTTGTCATTACGCGAACTAGCAATAGGAATGAATCAAATCGCAGAAAGTAGCGAGGACTTACTGACTTCAGCTGAGCGAGCACATGACTCAGTCAATAAAGGAAAACAGGCCATTCAAACTGTTACAGCACAAGCACACGACATGCGTGATGCAATGTTTACGACAAAAGCACTCGTTGATTCCCTAGAGCACCATTCAGAGAAAATTGAGAAAATTACAAATGTGATCACCGCCATTGCGGAACAAACTAATTTACTTGCCTTAAATGCTGCTATTGAAGCCGCGCGGGCCGGTGATCACGGAAAAGGATTTGCTGTGGTAGCTGACGAAGTACGTAAGCTATCTGAGCAATCAAAAGAAGCGGCAAAAGAAATCGAAACAATGCTAGATAGAATAAAAATGGAAACAAAAAAAGTATCGCAATCCATGGAACATAATACAAGAAAACTCGTTGATGGCGAAACATATTATGACACTGCAGAACGCTCGTTTCGCGCAATTGATGAGTCTGTGGAACAAGTGTTTTCTAAAGTGCAAACCACATCGGCAGCTATCGAGCAAATAACCGCCATTTCCAACGAACTAACTCAAACAATGAATCAACTGAAGCAACTTTCTGAGCAAGTGATGCAAAAAAGCAAAGAAAGCACAATAACAGTTGAAGAACAACTAGCTATGAACGAACAAATCACTTCTAGTGCCCAAACGCTTGCCACACTCGGCGAGCAACTCCGCACAACAGTTGAGTCATTTCGTATGTAGACGTGCCATATTTGTGCACGTCTACATCATGCTATAATACTTTGCTAACTCGATGACCATTGCTCCCATTCTTTCATGAGCCGGTGCGATCACACGATTAATTCCTTCCTCTTGTAACGCTTCTTTCGTTACTTTTCCAACAGCAACAGCTACGATATCTTCGGCAAAAGCCTGCTTAATCTGTTCGACATATCCGTGCTCACGGACAAATGAGAAGAAAAAGCGGACTTGAATCGCTGATGTAAAACAAACCGCTTGCACAGCATAGGAAATAATGTCATCAGTAAGCTGCTTCATTACATCGAATGTAGGCGGAGTATGTCGATATGGCCATATTTCCTTATATAAAGCCCCTCGCTTAACTAAAAATTGTTGTAATGATGGAATGGAGTCTCCATAAAGCTGGACAACAACTTTTTTGTTTTTCCAGTCTACTTTTTCTAATGCATGGATCAAACCTTTCGTTGTTCCATCGTCTGCACATATGCGAGGGGTAATTCCATATGTACGTAATACATTCACCGTTTTATAACCGCGTACCGCTACATGCGCATGACGAATGGTCTGAAGCAACAATTGTTCGATTCCATATTCCTTCGCCTTTTTGATCAATGCTTCCACACCAATTCCCGTTGTGAAAATAAACCAATCATTTTGTTCGTGAACGATGTGATGAAGCTGTTGTTCGAGCTCCTCATTCAAAAATGTCGTTCCTTGGGCGGGTCGCGAAATCGGAATACCTCCTTGTTTGGCAATAAGCGCGCTCATTTCTTCAATTTTTCGTGAAGCACATAGCACAATCTTTTTGTTTGCTAATGCCTTTTCCATACGTCATCCCCCTTTTTCTTCCCATCATACCATATAAAAGTGAAAAGTAGCGCAAAATTTGTTGAATCTTGACATAAAACATCGAACTGTTTTATGTTCACAACGTAACTACATTAGCTTACAATGTAAAAGAAATCATTCGTCGAAAATATTCTCATTATTCCGAAATACATGTCGAAAGGAGCGGGCTTATATGCCCTTATTAATTAAGGAAATATTACTGAACTTATTTTTTATTATATTAGCGCTACTAATTGTTCCTATTTGGCTTGAAGAACGCCGTATATCTGATCGCTTGAAGTCTATTTTAAAAACGCTTTCAGTTAGCATATGTATTGTCTTCTGTATGACGTTTCCTATTCAAACAACAAACGAGTTCATTTTTGATTTACGGCAGGTGGCGATTTGGATTGGCGGCTTGTACGGTGGGGCGTTCTCTACCCTTTTTCTTGCGATGATCACTGTAATTTATCGGATCATTATTGGCGGAACAGAAGGTATTATCGTCACAATGATCGTTACAACAACTCAATTTATTGTCTGTTTATTTTTTTATAAAAAGTTTCAGACACATTTATCTTCCAAACAACGAATTGCCACCATTACTGCCCTATCAGTTGGAACAGCTGTTTTAACGATCGTATTATCCTATATGTGGATGAATGATGAGCAACAGCTTATCCATATGCTTTCGACGTATTTCCCAGCTCAACCACTTACAGCATTTTTAGGTTCCTATATTACAGAGACGATTCAAAAACATAGCGATCTTCGGCGTCGCATCATTCGCGCTGAGAAAATGGAGGTTGTTGGGCATTTAGCCGCTTCGATTTCACACGAAGTGCGGAACCCGTTAACTGTATCTAGAGGATTTATGCAATTGTTGTTACAAAGTGAACGAGTAAACTATAAGGATAGACAATATATTCAAATTGCCATTGAGGAAATTGATCGCGCAGAAGCAATTATTACAGATTATTTGACATTTGCTAAACCTGCGCCAGAACATGTCGAAAAGTTAAATGTCAAAACCGAAATTGAGCGAGTCATTGATATTTTACGTCCTCTTGCAAACATGAGTAGTATCGAAATTCAACCTTCCCTTTTGCCATTTGCCGTAAAAGGAGAGCGTCAAAAATTTCAACAATGTTTACTGAACGTAATGAAAAACGCTATTGAAGCTATGCCGAACGGAGGAACGTTGCGCATTAACGTATCGATTGATAAAGATTATGTGTTGATTCATATCGGTGATACCGGGATTGGAATGACAAAAGAACAAATTGAACGTCTAGGCGAGCCTTATTTTACGACAAAAGGAACGAAAGGGACAGGCCTTGGGATGATGGTTGTTTACCGCATTGTTGAAACGATGAAAGGCGATTTATTTATTCATAGTGAGGTCGGTCAAGGAACAGATGTATATATGTACTTTCCTTCATATTATAAATCAGATGTCGAAAAATCATCCAAACGCTCTGTTGAACAAGTTAGCTGCTAACTTGTTCTTTTTCTTTTTTTTTAAATTTTAATTTGATTATTTAGAACATAGTTTAATTAAATAAAGGTCGTGTACGAAACGACCTTTTACAACTGTTTGGCAAAATTACGACCGAACGCAATACATAGTTGCTTTTCTTCATTTGTCGGCGTCAATTCTACTTTCAGTCCCTCGAGGACGACTTCTGCGCCGCGCTCCTGTAATTTTTCAATTAAAATGTCGACAGCTGCACCGTACTTTTCGTAACTGGAATCGCATGAACCGAAAACAGCAGCTTTTTTGCCTGTTAAATCAACGTCGTCTAATTCATCATAAAAATCTAAAAAATCATCTGGTAATTCTCCATCTCCCCATGTGTACGCCCCCAGCAAAATCCCGTCATATTGTTCAAGCTCTACCGCTACGGCATCTAACACTTCTTTTACATTCAACTCAATCCCTTGTTCACGAACCCCTTCGGCAATCGCTTCAGCCATCTCTTCTGTATTCCCTGTCATGCTTGTAAATATCATGATTGCTTTTGTCATGCATAGCCCCCCTATGTATATAAGTGATGATTATTTTCAATAATTATATTAAATGATAATGATTATCTTTGTCAATTTTAAAAAAAAACGCGCGATGTTGTCATCGCACGCTTACTTTTTATCTATCATTCTTTTACTTCTTTTTTCCATAATCCAACCATAAACGCTGTCACAAGTGAACCAACTAAAATCGCAAGTACATATAACAATGGATTTCCTTTTACGATTGGGATAACGAAAATGCCACCATGTGGTGCAGGAAGACCGATGCCAAACATCATTGTTAACGCTCCTGCGATAGCTGAACCGACAATAATTGATGGAATGACGCGCCCTGGGTCAGCTGCAGCGAACGGAATAGCCCCTTCTGTAATAAACGAAGCTCCCATAATGTAGCACGTCTTTCCTGCTTCCCTTTCTGCTTTTGTAAATTTCTTTTTAAACAGCGTTGTTGCGAGCGCTAATCCTAAAGGAGGAACCATTCCACCTGCCATAATGGCTGCATGTGGAGCGTAGTTTCCTGCATCAATCATCGCAATTCCAAACGTAAACGCTGCTTTATTAATCGGTCCTCCCATGTCAACCGCCATCATTCCTCCAAGAATGAGACCAAGGAGAATGAGGTTGCCTGTACCCATATTTTCAAGCCATGTCTTCATTCCTTCATTTAATGCTTTTACCGGATCAATAACGACGTACATCATAATAAGTCCTGTAAGTAGTATACCGAATAACGGATAAAGGAGAACAGGTTTAATTCCTTCGAGTGATTGTGGCAAACGACTAAACCATTTTTTTAACGCTACAACAAGATATCCTGCTAAGAAGCCTGCGATTAATCCACCTAAAAAACCAGCGCCACCATTCGCTGCCATAAATCCTCCGACCATCCCTGGCGCAAATCCTGGACGGTCCGCAATGCTCATTGCAATGAAGCCAGCCAATACAGGAATCATGAGTGCGAAGGCACTGCCGCCACCAATGTCCATCAACGCTTTGGCGATTGGATGGAACGACGGATCGTTCGGATCAAACGCCTTAATACCGAAAATAAACGAAATTGCGATTAAAATACCACCACCGACAACGAACGGAAGCATATTGGATACGCCGTTCATTAAATGCTTATAAAAGCCTGTTCGTTCTTTTGGAATATACGAATGATTCCCACCGCTTGCTCGATAAATTGGAGCATCTTGTTTTAAGGCGCGATCAATGAGCTGCTCTGGTTTACGGATCGCATCAGCAACAGGTACTTGGATAACATGTTTACCGTCAAATCGATCCATTTCTACTTGTTTATCCGCTGCAACGATAATCGCTACGGCTTCTTCAATGTCTTGCTTTGTTAACTCGTTTTTCACACCGCTTGAACCATTTGTTTCTACTTTAATATCGACTCCCATTTCTTTAGCTTTTGCCTTTAAAGCATCAGCAGCCATATACGTATGCGCAATCCCTGTCGGACAAGCTGTAACAGCCAATATTCTCTTTTTGCCAAACTGTTGTTTTTCTTCTGTCATCGTTTCCCCCTCCTTTTCTTGGATCGCTTGAATAATGTCGTACTTTGTTGAAGCGTTTTCAATTTTCGAACGGAATGATGCGTCCATTAACAACGTCGATAACCGAGAGAGAGCTTCCAAATGTGTGTCATTTGCTCCTTCAGGCGCTGCGATCATAAAAAACAAGTGGCTTCGTTTTCCGTCCAACGCATCGTAGTCAATTCCTTCTTTTGAGCGCCCAAAAACAACTGCTGGCGTACGAACTGCTTTCGTTTTCGCATGTGGAATAGCAATTCCTTCACCAATTCCTGTCGTACTTTGCGCCTCTCGTGCAAAAATCGCTTCTAGAAACATTTCGCGATCATACAATTTCCCCGTCTTCTCTAGCACATCTGCTAATTCCTCGATGACTTCTGTTTTTGTTTTTGACTTCAAATCAAGGACAATTGTATCTTCTGTCAATATATCCGTAATCCTCATACAGCATCCTCCATTCTTGTAATAGTGACTTCACTTAACAAACGATGAACCCCGTCCTCCGTACATAAATCTTCAGAAAAAGCTGTTGCACTACCAGCCGCAACGCTATATCGAAACGCCTCCTCAAGTGTTGCTTCGTTTACATATGAAGCCAAAAATCCAGCCACCATAGAATCACCAGCCCCGACGGAATTTCTTACTGTCCCTTTCGGAGCTTGAGCGACTAATATTACGTCTTTATGAAACAAAATCGCTCCATCTCCTGCCAATGATACAATGACATGTTGAACACCATGTTCAATTAGTTTTTTTCCACATTCAATGATCTGATGTCGACTATGAATATCTATTTCAAACAATTCTCCGAGTTCAACTTGGTTTGGCTTAAGTAAAAACGGCTCGTATGCGATCGCTTGTTTCAACGCGTTTCCACTCGTATCAACAACAACAGCTACCCGTTGTTTTTTTGCTTCTTCGATCATCCTTATATAAAAAGCATCGTCAACGGACGGTGGAAGACTTCCACCTAGTACGAGAATATCACCTTTCTTTAGTTGTTTTATTTTAGCGATCAGCGCTTCTTTATGTTCGTCACTAATAGTAGGTCCTTCACCGTTAATTTCAGTTTCTTTTTCCCCTTTTAACTTAATGTTCAGTCTCGTTTGACCTGCTACGGTAATAAAATCTGTCAAAATATTCTCCCGTTTTAATTCATCAGAAATGAATTGTCCTGTAAACCCTCCGACAAAACCGAGTGCAACGTTATGGACATTTAATCGCTTCAATACACGCGATACGTTAATTCCTTTCCCACCAGGAAAGTATGCTGTTTTTGTTGCACGATTTAATTGTCCTATCTCGATTTGTTGTGCTTCAACAATATAATCAACGGAAGGATTTAATGTACATGTATAAATCATGCTTTCACAACCTCTACTGTCGTTTTTGCTTCGTACATTGCTAGTAATTCTTCATCCGTTTCATTCGTAATCATCGTAGCTTCCTGTAATTCGGCAATTTTAGCAAACGTACTTTCATTAAGTTTTGAATGATCCGCTAATACGAAAGCTTGTCGAGATAAATGAATGGCTGTTTGTTTCATAAACGCTTCTTCCGGATCAGGAGTCGTATAGCCAGAATCAATATGAACACCGTTTACACCGATAAAACATTTGTCGAAGCTATATTGTTGCAACGAATGGATCGCTCCTCGGCCAATTAGCGCATTCGTTTTTTTCTTGACAAAGCCCCCGACAAGATACGTTGGAATATTCCTTTCTAACAGCGCTTCAATGTGCATAATACCGTTTGTCACGACGACAATATCTTTCGCTTCAATATAAGGGATCATCTGCCATGTCGTTGTTCCTGCATCCAAATAAATGCAGTCCCCGTCTTGAATCAGGCTTGCGGCATATTTACCAATAAGTTGTTTTTCGTGAATATTTTTAGTCGATTTTTCAAAAACGCTTAACTCTTCTCTTTTTTGCTGTAATAACGCCGCACCACCATGGACACGCTTTAGCTTTTTTTGTTTTTCTAGCTGACTTAAATCGCGCCGAATTGTTGATTCTGAACATTGTGTAGCTTCAACAAACTCATGCAACTTTACGACTTCTTTTTCTTGCAACAACTGTAAAATAACACGATGTCGTTCCGGTGTTAACAACTCTACACCTCCTTATTTTAAATCGCTTACATCTTTATCATATCGGACTATAGGTAAAAAATCAATCAAATTCAATCAATTTAAATCAAAAATAATCATATTATTTCACAATACATTCAAAAACGTTCATTTTTCAGAAAAATAAAAACTGCCTCATGTTGAGACAGTCTCATCTGTACGTATGACTTTTTCGAGATAATATTCTTCAATCATTTGGATAAATGGCTCGACGTATTGAGGATCAAATTGCGTACCAGAACAGCGTCGCAATTCAACAATCGCTTCGGAGAATGTTTTCGTTCGTTGATATGGACGGTCCGTTGTCATTGCATCAAATGAATCGATAATACATAAAATACGTGCTAACTTCGGAATTTGTTCGTCTTTTAGTCCATAAGGATAGCCCTTTCCATCGTAACGCTCATGATGAAGTTCAACGAGAGGGATGACTTCTTCAAATCGTCCATCAGAAAGTATAATTTCTTTTCCCCATATGACGTGTTTTTCCATTATTTCCCATTCATCTGGATCGAGTTTGCTTGTTTTATTAATAATATCGCGGGAAACTTCAATTTTCCCAATATCATGAACAAGTGCCCCTAAAACGAGAGTTCGTTTCTCTTCTTCTGTAAGAGGAAGACGATCACTAAACTCCATTGCATATGTAAATACACGTTTACTATGACGGTATGTATACACGTCTTTATAAAGCAACAGTTTCAACTGCTCTTCAATCGCATCTAAATCTTCTTTAAATTTCAATGCATCACGGGATATTCTTTTCGCATCGTACAGTTGTACGTTATTTTTCCCTTGTGCCTTTGAATAATAAAGCGCCTGGTCTGCTTTATGTAACAGTTCACTTTCTTCATACATATCTGATTCATATTCAGCAATTCCACACGAAAACGAAATACAGCGATAAGGAAGGCGCTCCACCCCATCAAATGGTGTATCGTTTAGCTTTTTTCGCACTCCATCCATGAAAGCTGCTGCCTCATGCTTTGTTGTTTTCGGTAAAATGATCGCAAACTCTTCTCCTCCGTAGCGCGCAACTGTGAAACCACGCTCTTTCATTTCATTCTTTAAATATTCCCCAACAAATTTTAACAATCGATCACCTTGCACATGACCATGATAATCATTATATTTTTTAAAATCATCTAAATCTAAAAAAGCAAGCGAAAGCTGATCACCTGCTTTTTTCGTCTCCTGAAACAGCTCTTTTAAATAATCTTTAAAATATCCATGATTATATAGGCCGGTGAGATAATCCTTATTTGCTTGATTGGACATTTCTTGATAAAGGTATAAAAATTTCTTAAAAACTAATGACAGACAGATAACTAGTATTGTAAAAATAAACAATCCGAAAAATAAATCATTCTTAATTATTAATCCTAGAACGAAAGAAAGAAGGAGTGTGACTGAGTAACTAATAAGTGCTTCATTAAATACTCCCTCACTAAACATATTGTATAAAGCAAAAAATAAATCTCGCTTTGATAAAAATGCGAAAAAAACATACATGAGAAGAATGTTAACTAATCCGTAAACAGTTAAACTGAGAAGATATCCAAAAAAATCTTTATGTTCAATCATACCGACTTGGATGGATAGGTTCGTTAATACATAATTTGCACTACTTATCATTAAACAATACATCGAAAAATTGAAAAAGTGCTTCCACCAAGCCATTTTTCTGTTATAAAAAAAATAAACTATACCCGTGGTGCTAGTTGAGCGCTAGCGCTCAACTAGCCCAAGTGTGACAAGTG
>NZ_DAITON010000036.1:0-17449 GCF_036834105.1 Anoxybacillus sp.
TAGATTTATATGCGGGGGAGCGTGTGTGCGCCCTCTTTACATCCTATAGCCCCATTAGCGAGATGGAATTAAGAAAATGGTGCCAAGCGAGATTGGCCCCCTATCAAATTCCGGTCGAATTGAAGGAAGTAATCGATATTCCAAAGCTCGCAAACGGCAAAGTGAATCGAAAGATGTTAAGCGAGGTGCACGTATGAGAAAAGATGAAATAGTTCGCGCCATTTATTGCATACTAAAGGACAGAATGAACATCGCCACTTTATCATCTTTCGGCGAAGCAGCCCGATTAAATGAGGATCTTTGTTTAGATTCCGTCATGGTGCTGCAATTGATTCTCCATTTGGAGTTGGATTTAGGAATCGAAATTCCAGATGATATCTTAAAACCAAACGATTTTCATACAGTAGCTAGTCTTGCTAGTTTTTTAGAACGGCTGCAAAACGAGAAGGCAATGGAGGAAGCGCATGATTAAAGTACATTGTTTTGTAAGTTGTGTCTGTGAAGTGATAAAAAAAACGGAAGGAGTCGACCATCGCCCTTATTATTTTGGGGTATGGGATGCCGATTTTGACATACTGGAAAGCTATGTATTAACTTATCATTCTAATAATATTGATCATGCTTTTTTTACGCAATGGTACGAAATGTTATACGGAATTAAAATTCACAAATGGTACGATGAGAGTAGTTCGAAAGAGAAGAATGTGGAAACATTGTTGCGGCTTCTCGAACATAAGCCACCGCACCGCTATGTTATGGTGATGCTAGATTTATCGTTACTGCCAGAAAGGGAAAATAAGTTTCATCAGCGTCCGTTTCCGCATTATGTCATGATAGAAACGACCGATGATGAAAAGGAATGGTGGATGTATGACCCAGATTTTCGTTGGGAAGGAATATTGCCTAAAGAACGTATTTTGGCTGCTGTGAGAGAGCTGTCTGTCGGAGGGGGATATTATTTTGATGCAAAAGGCATTATTCCCCCGTCAAACGAAACGATTCAAGCATATTTCAATACATGCTTGAAACTTCATGAAAATCCGATGACAGCTGCGGTCAGAAAAATTGTCGAAGCTTATGCGATAGGGAATGAAAAAGAGCGTCTATCTGAATTGACAGTTGGCTTAAAACAGTTACCGGTATTAGCAATAAGAAAATATGCCTATGAACACGCTTTTGCGTACTTTTCCGAGCAACTTGCCAGAAGCACAGAAGAATTTGAAGCGTGGTGCGATGAAATCGAGTTGCTTGTAAAAGGATACACAACGATTCAATATAGGGCGATGAAACTGGCTATGACGAAAGACTTAAGTTTATTGAGTTTTATTTTCCGAAAGTTGGACGAACAAGACGAGAGAGAGTTCAAAATTAAGCGAGGCCTTTTTGAATATTTTCAAGCATGGCGCGATCGAGTTTCGTGCTTCGCTGAAGGGGGATTCGGTTCATGAATGTATCGTTTTGCACAATATCTTTTCGTCACCATTTATGTTCGATTTTCGATTTAGCAAAGTGGGGAAAAGAGAACCGCTTTAAAGGGATAGAACTTTGGGGGATTCATGCAGAATACTTAGCGGCCGATCCTTCTTTTGATTTTGATTTTTTTCAATCTTTTGGGCTAAGGATCAGCATGATTAGTAGCTATATTCCGTTACAAGCGGCTCGTTGCGAACTTGAAGAAACGATTCAGGTCTTAACGAAGCTTTGCCAACGATTTAACACAAAAAAGCTTCGCATTTTCGCAGGACAAAAAGGAAGCATGCATACGGACGAACAGGAGCGCCGAGAAATCGCAGCGAGCATCCGCATGCTTGCTCAATATGTTCACGAGCGCGGGATCGAGTTGCTCGTTGAAACACATCCGCACACATTAGCAGACAACGTTCCGTCAACGATTCGACTAATCGAGGAAGTAAACCATCCCGCACTCAAAATTAACTTCGACGTTCTACATGTATGGGAATCGGGGGCTGATCCGATCGAAGCCATTTGGAAGCTTCGCCCAGTTATCGCTCATTTTCATCTGAAAAATGTGGCGTCAAAAGACCGATTGCCCGTTTTTGAACCAGCTAACGTATATGCGCCAACAGGTACAAGAAAAGGAATGGTTCCTCTTTTTGAAGGAGTCATTAACTATGGGCGCATCTTGTCTGAGTTGATCACGTTTCCGAAAGATATCGACGCATCGCTTGAATGGTTTGGTTCCAACGTTAAAGAGGTGCTCGAATCGGACAGTCAGCAAATAAGTCAAGAACTCGAAAGATTAAGGATGTGGGATGTAGCGACGTGTGAAGGAGTTCTGTTCTAGCCCTTCTTTTGATCTTTGATGTGATTATAAAAACGTAGCATATTATTGGTATTAAGTATTGTAATTTTATGTACTTTATTACTACTACATGGTACTTAACTTATCATCGGATTTGCTTCTAAGTATTGTGATTGATCTTGTAAGAAGAAAATAAGTTTTGAAGGAATAACGCATTGTAGGAGAAAATGTATGTATTCTTAGAAGGGAAATGTTATCCCGACTTAAACACTTTGGTTTGAAAGGTATGAGGAATGGGTAGTTCACGGAGTTGAAAGATCATTTTTGAACAAATTTCGAAAAAAATTTAACGAAAATGTGACAAAGTATTAAACGAACAACCTATTTTTCTTTCCGTTTCCATGTATTATATAAAAAATAATGCTTTTCTCGCTCGTTTTTTCGGGTTGAGAAAAGTTTTTTTATTTTTGTCAATACATTTGCTTTTTGTTTTCCCTTTGATGCAGTTTCTTCCTTACTTTTTTCGTCACAATTATTTTGACAATACATGTTAAAATCATTTCAACAGTGTTAATACGACAAAGTTAATAAATGTCGCTCGTTTTGTATTGACTTCCTTGTTCAATGAATCACAATTTTGTTGAGGTGAAGAAAGGTGAAGCGTTTATTTGTCTTCTTAATTGCGGGACTGCTTCCGCTTCTTGGGGGCTGTGAGATGGTTGTTTTTCAGCCACAAGGGCCAGCTGCCCGCAGCATTATGGAGCTCATTCATTGGTCGATTTGGTGGATGCTTCTCGTTGTTGTCGTTGTATTTGCCTTGTTTGCTTATATCGTGTGGAAATATCGAGATCGACCTGAGCGTCAAGGGGAGGAGCCTCCTGAGGAGCATGGGAATGTGGTGCTTGAAATTGTATGGACAGTTATTCCGATTCTTATCGTTATTGCGTTGACGATTCCGACTGTGAGAACGTTATATGATTTAGAAAAGCCACCGAAAGGGTATGAAGATCAAGAGCCGCTCGTTATTCACGTAACATCAGCGGATTGGAAATGGATTTTTAGCTACCCTGAGCAAAATATCGAAACAGTAAACTACGTCAATATTCCAGCAGGTCGCCTTGTGCTATTTAAAATGACTTCCGCATCGACTATGCAGTCATTTTGGGTGCCTGCGTTAGCGGGACAAAAATATACGATGAACAAAATGGAGACGGAATTGTACGTTGTTGCGGAACGTCCTGGTTCGTACGAAGGAAGAAATACAAACTTTAACGGACGAGGGTATGCGCATATGCAATTTGAAGTGTTAGCACAAACGCCAAAAGAGTTTGAGAAATGGGTGCAAGAAGTGAAACAAACGGCACCGACATTAACAAAAGAAAAATATGAAGAGTTGTTACGGCCGACACATTTAGGACGATTAACGTTTGTTGATACACACTTACAATGGGTCGATCATGCCGATCCACACTCCAAGACATACACACACCCAGAGTTGTATCGTGGGCATGGATATCAAGGGAAAATTTTTTATGAAGATGATCAACATAGAAGTTCATCGACTATTTGTAACGAAGATGAACAACAAGCTTTAGAGCGTAATAGCGGAGGTGAACATCGTGGGCATTAAGTGGAATGAAATATTCGTTGGGGGAGACCCGCTTCTTGTCGGTTCACAAATTGCAATTGTATTGACAGTTGTGGCGATTGTTGTTGGCTTGACGTACTTTAAAAAATGGGGTTGGCTATGGCGTGAATGGCTAACGACAGTAGATCATAAAAAAATTGGGATTATGTACATTGTATCAGGTGTACTCATGTTTTTCCGCGGTGGTATAGATGGATTGTTAATGAAGGCGCAAACGGCGCGCCCAGAAATGGGCTTTTTGGATGCCCAACATTACAATGAAATTTTTACAACCCATGGCGTCATTATGATTTTATTTATGGCGATGCCGTTTTTGATCGGTTTAATGAACGTTGTCATCCCGCTGCAAATTGGGGCGCGCGATGTTGCCTTTCCGCAGTTAAACGCGCTTAGCTTTTGGTTGTTTTTCAGCGGCGCGATGCTGTTCAACATTTCGTTCGTTGTCGGCGGTTCGCCGGATGCAGGATGGACATCATATTTCCCGCTTGCAGGGAAGGAATTTAGTCCGGGAATCGGAAATAACTACTATGCTATCGCCTTACAAATTGCAGGTCTTGGTACGTTAATGACGGGGATTAACTTTATTGTTACAATTTTAAAAATGCGTGCGCCGGGCATGACATTAATGAAAATGCCGATGTTTACGTGGACGACATTGATTACGTCGATCATTATCGTAGCGGCTTTTCCAATTTTCACAGTCGCTTTAGCATTAATGACGTTTGACCGTTTATACGGCACGCATTTCTTTACACTTTCTTCCGGCGGTAGCGACATGCTTTGGGCAAACTTGTTCTGGCTTTGGGGACATCCTGAAGTGTATATCGTCATTTTGCCTGCGTTTGGAATTTTCTCAGAAGTCATTGCGACGTTTTCACGTAAAACGTTATATGGATATACGTCGATGGTTATTTCCATCGTTGGTATTGCGTTTTTAAGTATGATCGTATGGGTACACCATTTTTACACGATGGATGCTGGCCCTGCGGTAAACTCGTTTTTCTCTATTACAACGATGTTAATTGCAGTTCCAACGGGGGTGAAAATTTTCAACTGGTTGTTTACGATGCGAAAAGGCCGCATTCAATTTACAACGGCGATGTTATGGGCGCTTGCTTTCGTACCAAATTTCGTCATCGGTGGAGTGACAGGGGTCATGCTGGCGATGGCGGCGGCCGACTATCAATATCATAATACGTTATTTTTAGTGGCTCACTTCCATTACGTGTTAATTCCAGGCGTCGTGTTTGCTGTATTTGCAGGGTTGTATTATTGGTGGCCGAAAATGTTCGGTTTTATGTTAAATGAAAAGCTTGGAAAATATCATTTTTGGTTGTTCACGATCGGATTTAACGTAACGTTTATGCCAATGTTTTTCCTTGGTTTAAAAGGAGCCGTCCGTCGTGCTTATACGTACTCAGCCGAGTCAGGCTTTGCGCCGCTGTTCCTCGTTTCTGCGATCGGTTCAATCATTTTAGCGATCGGTTTTGCGGTATTTTGTTATAACATTTATTGGAGCTTCCGTTATGCGAAACGAAATGTTTCCCATGATCCGTGGGATGCGCGTACGCTCGAGTGGATGACAGCATCACCAGTGCAGTTTTATAACTTTGCGGTCGTCCCAGAGGTGAAACAGTTAGACGCGTTTTGGCATATGAAAAAGCGCGGTGAAACGCTCGCACTAAAAGAAAGCGACATAAAGAAAATTCATATGCCGAGCAACTCAGGACTCCCATTTTATATGGCCGTCGTATTCGGAGTGGTAGGTTTCTTCCTCGTTTTTGAGGCGCACATTGCCGCCGCTGTAGCAGCGATTGGCATTGTTGTTGGGCTTATTGTTCGTTCCTTTGACTATGACGACGGGTATTATGTAAGCGTCGATGAAATTAAACAAACAGAGCGCACGTGGAGAAATGTAGAAGGGGGGACGGAAAACCATGTCGGCTAACGTCAATCATTCGCTTCCGCTCGAATATCAGACGGAACAAAACCGTCTCAACATTTTAGGATTTTGGATTTTCCTTGGCGCAGAAATTGTATTATTTGCGACGTTGTTTGCTGTATATGGTGTGTTAGGTCACCGCTATGCCGGTGGCCCGACGCCGAGCGATATTTTTAAACTAAACGATGTGCTGATCGAAACGTTGTTGTTGTTGACAAGTAGTTTTACATGTGGCTTAGCTGTCTTTTTCATGCGCCAACGCGATATGAAAAAGATGCTTACTTGGTTTGTCATTACCCTTTTATTAGGGGCAGGATTTTTATTTATGGAAATTCGTGAGTTTATTCATTACGTGCATGAAGGAGCAACGATGCAAACGAGCGCGTTTTTATCAAGCTTCTTCGTTTTGCTTGGCACGCATGGGGCGCACGTTACATTCGGGATTATTTGGGCGATTATGCTTATCATTCAATTGCTCCAACGGGGGTTGACGCCAGTTACGGCGAGAAAAATGTTTATTATTAGCTTATATTGGCATTTCCTTGATGTCGTTTGGATCTTTATTTTTACGTTCGTCTATTTAAAAGGGATGGTGGCGTAAATGGAACATAAAAGTAAATATCCCGTTAGTCATGTTGTTGGATTTTTGTTTTCGCTAGTTTTAACGTTTGTCGCCGTATTTGTTGCGTTGAAAATGAACGTATCTTATACAATTGTGATGTGGATCATTGGCTCACTCGCGGTTATTCAGGCGGGACTTCAACTATTTATGTTTATGCACGTAACGGAAGGTGAAGACGGAAAAACGAACGTCATTAACATGGCATATGCAGCGTTTGTGGCGATCGTCATTGTCGCAGGCTCCATTTGGGTGTTAACATCTGGTCATGCGGCGCACTAAAATAAGACCCCTCGCTTAACTTTGGCGAGGGGTTGTTTTTAATTTTGTTACGAGCGTTTGTATCCATATTGGCAGACGAACTGTAAAGCTGATGATAAGAACGATAAGAACGAGAATGGCTGCTGATTTCTCCGCAATTTCTTTTGCGTCTGGGACGAGCGCTTCCGATTGTACATACCATAAATGAACAGGAAGCGTTCCACCTTGCGATAATAAGTTAAAATCCCACATAAATCCGGATGTTGATGTTCCGCCTGCTAAAATAATGATAGCAGATTCCCCAAACGCGCGACACGCGACGAGGCTAATGCCGGTCAAAATACCGTTTAATGCAGCGGGCAGTACAACTTTCAACACCGTCTGTGATTTCGTCGCTCCGAGGGCGAGCGATGCTTCGCGAATGTCTTTCGGTACCGCTTGAATAGCTTCTTCGGTAACGCGGGCGAGTACAGGTAAGTTTAATAACGCAAGTGTGATCGCAGCACCGATAATCGTTAAGCCGATCCCGACATATTCAACAAACAGGACGTATCCGAACAAACCGAAAACGATGGAAGGAACGGACGCTAACCCTTCAATACATGTGCGCACGAATTCCGTAAAACGATTGTTCGGTGCATATTCTGCTAGAAAAATACCAGCCCCGATGCCAATAGGTAAAGATAAGAGTAAAGATAAAATAAGGACGTAAAAAGAGTTGAATAAAAATGGACCGATTCCGCCGCCAGCTTCTAATTCATCAGGTAATTTAAACAAGAAGTCCATCGATAGTTTTGGTAAACCTTTTCCTAAAATTGCATATAGTAGTGCGATAATGAACAGAAACGTCGTTGCGGTAACGATGGTAACAAAAATATGAAACAAGCGATTCGTATACATAGCGCTTGTGATCGTTTTACGATGGTGATGAAACAGCGAATCTTTCATTTGTTACTCTCCTTTTGGACGAAGTTTGCGAATAATAACGATCAAAACGAGCGAAATAAACAATAACAAAAATGCCATCATGTAAAGGGCGTAGTTCCATGTAGAATGGAATTGTACGTTAATAATTTGCATGACGATATTACTTGTTAAAACAGATGTTGGAGTGATTAAGTCCCAACCGAATTGCGCCGTATTGCCAATGACCATAACGACAGCCATCGTTTCTCCGATTGCTCGCGTCATGCCTAAGATGATCGCTGTTAAAATGCCTGAGCGAGCGGCAGGAAGGACGATGCGAGAAATGACTTGTAACTTTGTGCTCCCGAGGGCATAACCAGCTTCACGTAAATAGTTCGGAACGGCACAAATGGCATCGTCAGAAATACGAGTAATCGTTGGCAAAATCATTAACGTTAACACAAGGGCAGCAGCTAAAAATCCGTCTCCTACGAGCGCCCCGGTTTTTTCGCGAATGAAAGGCAATAAAATAGTTAAACCTAAGTAACCGTACACGATAGATGGAATACCAACGAGCAAGTCGAGCATAGGACGCATCACATTTTTTAGCCAATTTGGTGCGATTTCCGCAATAAAAATAGCAACAGCTAACGCAATAGGAGTAGAAATGAGCAGTGTTAAAAAAGTTAAATATAGCGTGCCGGCAATAAATACGGCAGCCCCATATTTTTCTTCATACGGTTCCCATGTAGCAGAGAAAAAGAACTCTTTCCACGATACGTCTTTAAATACGAGAAACCCGGTTTGACTAATGAAAATGACGATTGAAAACAGAGCGATGCCGAGAAATAATGCGCTAAATAAACAAACGTAGCGAAAGAGCCTATTTTTCATATATTTCATCGACCAGTGTTTTTGCTTTTGTTGTTCGTGTTGCGCACGAACTTCTGATGCAGGCAGTGCCATGTCAGTTGCCTCCTTCGGATCTATATAAAAGAAGCCCCCTCATAAAAGGAGGCTAAATCATCATTTTTTCATCGCTGTAATTGGAATAAATTTTAATTTTTTTAACGAGCCTTGTTGGAACTTTTTACTTTGAATATATTGGATAAATGCTTTGTTCGCTCCGGTAGCTTCCCCTTTTGTTAATAAGTATCCGTATCCCCAAACAGGGTATTTTCCGCTCGTTACGTTTTGAACCGTTGGCTCGATACCGTTGTACGCTACCGCTTTAATATCTCCTTTAATGTAAGCAAGGTCTGTGTAACCGATCGCATTCGGAGTTGTAGCAACCGCTTGAATCATGTTACCGTTTGACTGAACTTCTTTGTAGTTTTCCCCTTTTGTCATAAATGCTGAACCTTTTAAAGCTTTCATTTGATAGTTAACGCGTGTTCCAGATCCGTGTACGCGGTTGATGACGATAATCGGCTCATCTTTTCCGCCAACTTCTTTCCAGTTTGTAATTTTACCAGCGAAAATATCTTGCAGTTGTTTTGTCGTTAAGTTTTTCACTGGGTTGCTTTTATGAACGATCGTTGCAAAAGGAATGACCGCGATCGGATAAGCTTTCAAGCCGTTAAATGCGTTAAATCCAGGTACTGGCTTTGTCGCGTCCCAGTCACAAGCCCCGATTGTTGCCGATCCTTTAGAGACGGATTGCGGACCAACGATAGATGCTGTACCTGAAACAGAGATTGATACTTTCGGATTCGCTTTTTTAAATTCTTTCGCTGCTTGTTGCGTTAACGGAAGCAATGCGGACGAGCCAGCTACGACAACTTTCCCCTTTACTTGTGCTGCTTCTGCTTTTTCTGTTACGCCGAGAGAAGAACCGAGTAATAAAGCGGACGATAATGCGATAAAAGATAATTTTTTAAACAATGATTTCACTTTTTCCACCTCTTTTTATTTTGTTATGTCGATGAGTTTGTTATTTATTAAGACAGCGACCTTTTCTCCTTCATCTGTTGGAATGGTGAGTGCTATTTCGTTGCTGAATGGAGAAGGAGCAATCGCTGTAATTACTGTTTTTGTGTTGAATATGCGTGTCCACTGTGCTTGTGGCGCTGTAGCACGGTAGATCGAATACGATCCGTTTTTCTCTTCTACTAACGCAAACACGATATTTCCTTTTGTGGCGACGTAAGTAATATTCATCGTTGTTGCCATGTTTTGCTCTTGTCCACCAACAATCGCTTTTAATGCAGGGAGCGCGCTTTCATCGTCTGGGTTTGCGCTCAAATAGACGATCGTATCGCTAGCGAAAAAGGAAAATGTTTTGTTATTTGTATCTGCCGTCACAGCTGTTGGTGTTTTTTGCTGTGATGTCAAATCAACGACATATAGCTGCGGTTCCGTGCCCGTTGTATCGATTGTGTCGATTTCTGTTTTCGATTCATCCGTATAGTTTGCTTTCGCTTCCTTTGCAGCTGTATACATCAGCTTTGTACCATCCGCTGATAGACGAAGATCAGATTTGTATTTTACTTTATCATCAACAATTTTTGTCATTTCGCCAGTTTGCACGTTCATTGCTGCGATGACGTCGCTGTTACTTCCTTTGAAAAAGTAAATGGATGATCCGTCTGGCGCCCATGTTAACTCGACTTTTACATCGTCATCCGTACCGAGTGCAGTTGCTTTTTTTGTAGCTAAATCAACAATAAATAATTGACCGTTATCATCGACATATGCGCCTTTTTTCTTATCAGGAGATAAAGAGAGATCTCCGCTTGCAATAGTTGCTATCACTTTGCGAGAAGGGATGTGAACAACTTTTGATACAGGCTCATCGTTTTCATTTGTAACGATGACGTATTCATTGCTTAACCATTGTGGGTTAAAGTTTAAACCTTTTAAAAAGCCGTTCGTTGCAATAAATAAAGTAGTGCCTTTTTCGATTTCTCCGCCTAACTTCGTCACTGTGCCATGTAAGTCAGCATAAAAGTTTCCGTTTACTTTGACGACAGAAGACCCTGGCTGATGAAGGAGAAAAGTAGCTTTCTTTCCTTTTCCGCTTAATGTGATCGTTTTTGTTTTTCCATCGACATTCATTGCTACGCCAACCGCTTTCGCGAGATCGGACAGAGAATAAAGCGTTTTTTGACCGACTGTGATGGCATGTAACTGGGTTGTTTGTCCGTCGATTGAAACAGCTGTTTTGGTTGCTTTCACGCTTCCGTTTGTAGAAAGAAGGATAGGGCTGGCATTTGTTTGCAACTGCCCGCCGAACGCCTGAACAACGGCTACAGCTGGGACGTATAAGACGTTGTTTATCAATTTAGGTGCGACGTTCATTGTTACCTTTTTTCCGTTTATTACAGCAACTTTGTCGTCTACCTTAACTTGAACAACTGTCCCTTTCTTCGTCATCTTATACGTTTTCGTTTTTTTGTCGTAAGAATATGTAGTTCCTAGCAGTTTAGAAAGCTCAGGAGCGGATACAATCCAGTTCCCACCCGAAACCGTCGTGGCAGAAATAGACATCACGTTTCCGTTTACATTCCAATTTGTTTTTTGAACAGCTTGTTTTTGGACGGCTTTTGCTTCGACGCTCCATTTTGTCGCTGGAATAAGTGGTGAAGCGAGAACAGCTGATGCGATCAGCGTATGTGCGAGCACTTTCTTAACGGACATGTTTTTCCCTCCTACGTTTATGTATCAACAAAAGTAATTATAGGGGGGAAATGTTAATGTAGTTTAATTGTTTTGTATAATTTGTAAATATTATGTTTGATTTTTTAGAATTTTTATAAATGGTATGTTAAGAAAGGATCGTCTCGTATTTTCTATCATTCTTGCTATAATAGAAAAAGAACAGGGAGGAGGGACGGGTGTGCGTACGTATGAAGAAACGTTGAAGAAGTTGTTTGTTAATTACACCATTGGTTCGATTTTGGCTGTAATCGGTGTTGGTAGCACGTTAATGGTGATGGCTCTAAACATTCGGCAAGTAGATTTGCTTATGTTATTGCTCATTCAATTTTTTTCGTTTTGTATCATGCTGTTTATTGAATATCGCGCCTTTCAAAAAGATATTGCTCCTATTCGCCGCATGTTTTATGAGACGAAGGTAGGGGAAGAACAGTTTTATTGGGCGCTTGTCCAAGCAAAGCGTTTTCCATTGCTGACAGTAAGACGGATCGCTCTTCCGCACTTTTTAGGACTTTCCGTTCCAGCTGTTGCACTGACCGTTTCACTTATTTGGATCGACGTGCTTCGCATTCCATATATGTACGTTGTTTATGCTCTATTCGGCGCGTTGTTGATTGCAATGCTCCATGCTATGATTGAGTTTTTTTTAACGTTGCGCACGATGCGCCCGCTCATTCATGAGATGATGCAAATCGGAAGGGAGAACGGGTTCGATGAGGCCATTCGAGCGACAAATGTCGTATATGTTCCAATGAGGATAAAAATTGGGATAAGTGTATTGTTCATCGGTGTTTTCCCTGTATTATTGTTTGTATTAGCGACAGAAGTAAAGCTGTTTGCGGAAGGAAAAAATACGTTTTCGGGTTATTGGACGTGGACGGTTGTCGTATTAGTTATTTCGATTATGTTTTCTTTATTTGCAGCGCGTGTTTTATCAGAAGATGTGGAGCGAAGCATTGAAGATTTGCTTCAATACATGAGCCGCGTACAAAGAAAAGAGTATGAACTCATGTGCGATAACGTATATACTGATGAATTTTCGCAACTAACGAACGGGTTTAATCATATGATTGATGCGATTGTGGAACGGAACGAGAAAAATAAGCAATTATTGAATAGTTTCATTTCGGTTATGACGACAGCGCTTGATGCGCGCGATGAGTACACGGCAGGTCATTCACAGCGCGTTGCCGTCTATGCTGTAGAAATTGGAAAGCGATTAGGAATGACAGTTGAACAGCTCGGCCGTTTATATCGTTCTGCTATTTTGCATGACATAGGTAAAATTGGTATTCCTGATCACATTTTATTAAAAGACGGGAAATTAACGGATGAAGAATTCGCATGGATTAAAAAACACCCGGTGCTCGGCGAAAACATCATTCGACAAGTGCAGCCAATTGAAGAAGTAGAGGATTTGCTTCCGGGTATTCGTTCCCATCATGAACGGTTAGACGGTAAAGGATATCCAGATGGATTAGAGGGGGAAAACATTCCGTTATTTGGTCGCATTATTGCGGTGGCTGATGCGTTTGATGCGATGACATCTGACCGCCCATATCGAAAAGGGATGAGCGTAGAAAAAGCAATATCCATTTTATTAGACGGTCGAGGAACACAATGGGATGCCCAAATGGTCGACTGTTTCATTGCGTTTTTGAAAGAAAGGGAACAAGAAAAAGTGAGCTAGATGCCGAAATGCAGGCATCTATTTTTTTGTGCAGGTGTTATACTAAAGAAAAAGGGGTGTGATGTTTTGTGAAACGATGGGTAATTTGTGCGATGGTCGTTTTGTTTGCAGGATGCGCCAATCAGACCGATGAGTTTAAGCAGTGGAAACAAACGGTTGAAACACAACAGACGACAATTGAGCAACTGCAAGAAAAAAATAAGCAGCTCCAACAAGAAAATGAGCAATTGAAACACGATCAAAAACAAGCGAATCCTTCTCTTTTGTCCGTTGCATTAGACGTTGTCGCCGCGTTAAAAAATAAAGATATGAATGCGCTCGCTTCTTATGTTCACTCAAATGGTGTGCGTTTTAGTCCATATGGACATGTCGACGTTCAAAACGATTTGCAGTTTTCCGTTTCCCAACTTTCTTCTCTTTTATCCTCGACGCAAGTGTATCAGTGGGGTGTATATGACGGTTCAGGTGACCCGATTCAGCTCACTTTTCAAGATTATTTTGATCGTTTCGTCTATGATGTAGACTTTGCGAATCCACATATGATTGGAAATAACGTCGTCGTTGGAACGGGGAATATGATTAACAATATTCAACAAGTATATTCGAACAGTTCATTCATTGAGTTTCACTTTACAGGTTTTGACCCGCAATATAACGGGATGGATTGGCGAAGTTTGCGCCTTGTTTTTGAACAAGAAAACGGTCAATGGAAGCTTGTTGGAATCATTCATGATGAATGGACGACATAAATGGGCAAAAGGTGTCCAAACGCGGACACCTTTTATATTATTCCTTTTTTAATTGTTTCAGTTGTTGCTCGACTTCCGCATCAAACGATTGAGGGGGAATCATTTGCATGACCGAGCGAGCTTTTGCTTCCGCTTCAAGAAACATCACTTTTTCCTCCATGCGCGCAAAGCCTTTGACGACATGATCATAACGGAAAGACGCGATCGATTCATCGATTTGCTTCATTGTCTCAGCAACATAAAAACGCGTCATTAACTGCATTTGTTTCACTTTCAGTTGCTCATATGTTTCGTATAGTTGTTTCACTTTTTCCGTTAAAACGGTTGTTTTTTCTTTCAATGTGTTGTATTGTTGCGTATATAGCTCTAATTTTTTTTCATAGGCGATTTTTTCTTGAAGAGCCATTTTTGCGATTGGCTCTTCATTTTTTTCAACAGCTAACTTTGCTTGGCGAGCCCGCTTTTCGATCATTTCATTCGCATCCGCGATAAGACGTTCGTACTTTTGCTCCAACATAAATTGTTGCGCGAGTGCTTGTTGCGCTTTTTCAATTTGCTCTTCTAGTTCACGAATGTATTGCTTTGTCATGCGAATCGGATCTTCGCACTTGTCGATCATATCATGCAAGTCTGCAAGGAAGACATGTTTGACGCGTTTTAAAATGCCCATATTACTTTTCCTCCTTTTGTATTGTTTTTTCCCATTCATCTAAAAAGCTGGCGTTTTGAATAGGTGAGACAAATGGTTCAAATTCAGGTGTCGGCTTCGTTTTGTCTCTTAGTAAAACGTACGCTGCAATGATCGCTAAGACGGCGAGCAACGCTTTTGGTAAAAGCGCGATGAGCCCAATCGCCATTAGCGCACCACCAATCCATTTACCAGCGCCTTTCGTTGCTTTCCAAATCACCCATCCGATGATGATGAGAGCGAGTTGAATGAGTAAAGATGCCCACCCAAACATCGGCATGCCGTGCGGTTGCATCATTCGCGGACCATGATGGCCGAATGCTCGATGGTGTTTCCCCATTTCCATCATATGTGCCCCTGGCATGCGTCCGCTCCAACCGATGTGCATCAAATAGGTGGCGATGTGCGCTAATATAGCGACAACGATCACCCCACCTAGTAGAAAGAAAATTGTCCGCTTTCTCAATTGTTCCACCTCCTTTGTAATTTACAGTTTGTATTGTACAAGCCAAAAGAGAAAATTAGGTGAAAAAGAAAAAAAACGTGCAACATTTATGCACGTTCATTAGGAAAAGTGATCGTGAATGTCGTTCCTTTTCCCACTTCGCTCTGTACTTGAATGTTCCCATCGTGTGCTTCGACAATCCATTTTGCGATGGAAAGTCCAAGTCCGTGCCCACCAATTTGACGCGTTCGTGCTTTATCTGCACGATAAAAACGATCAAAAATGCGAGGAAGGTGTTCAGGGGCAATGCCAATACCTGTGTCACTTACAGAAATTGTGACAACCTTCCGTTGTTTCGTTATATGTTGGGATAGCGAAAGGGAAACTGTCCCTCCATCCGGTGTGTATTTGATTGCATTATCAACCAAAATGTATAATAGTTGCGTGCATTTATCGGCGTCCCCCAAAAATTCAATTTGTTCATGAGCATGAAAATTAAGAGCAATCCGTTTTTTGCTTGCGAGTTCTTGTAACGATTGTAGCGTACGTTCCGCACATGCCCGCAAATCAAACGGTTTTTTTTCGACTTGTAGCTTTGCGTCGTCTGTTCGCGCCAAGGTAAGAAGGTCGTTGATGAGCTTTGTCATTCGTTTCGTTTCATCCCCTAGACGTTCGATCGTTTTTCGGCTAAATTCGTCAGATGTTAATGACGTATCCATTTTTAACGCTTCAACAGAAGAAAAAATGACGCTAAGCGGCGTGCGCAACTCATGGGAAGCATCTGCCACAAATTGACGTTGCCGATTGTAAGCATCTTGAATAGGGATGAGCGCTCGTTTGGACATAAAATAACTAAAAGCGACGGCTACTGCAATAAATAGCACCCCGAGCCCTAATAAAATGAATGTAGACCATTTCAGTAAACGAAACATGCTTGTCACATCCATACCGACATATAAAACACCGACGAGCTGCCGCTCAACAATGACCGGGCGAGCGACAGTTAATATTTTCAATGTGTCTGCACGGAAGCGTTTTAATTCATGGCGGTGATGGGGGACGTGAATCTCTACATATTTTAATTCGTTTTTTTCTGGCGTCCACGGTTGAAGGGTTGAAAGAAGGAGTGGACGCAATCCTTTATTTACTTCATCCCCCATCATTAATCGTCCACGTGTATCAATGACGTAAAAAAACAGTTGATCTTCGCTTAAAAAGATGACGTTTTGATCGGTAGGCCAGCCGATCAATGACTGTTCTGTCAACATATTTTGAATCGTTTGGCCTTCTTGTTCAGCAAGCGTACGAATACGTCGTTCTTGATCATTTGTAATAACCGTATGAATAAGGAAAGACACGACAGCAATAAAAATCGCTAAAAAAGCGATAAACATACCGCTATACGTTGCAGTTAATTGCCATTGTGTGCGACGAAACATGTCAAAATGGCTGAAAAAAGATCGAATGCTATTTTTCAATGGTATACCCCACCCCGCGCACGGTTTTAATGAGTTGTTGTTGTTCATCACCTATTTTTTTACGCAACAATTTAACGGTCGCATCAATTGTTTTCATCGATACATCGGCATCATAGCCCCAAATACGATCAAGAATCATGTCACGCGTTAACACGCGCCCTTTATTTTGCAGTAATAAATCAAGCAGTTGAAATTCACGAGGCGTTAATATAATTTGCTCTCCGCCTTTCGTCAATGTGTGACTTGTCCGATTTACTTCAAACGCTCCCCAGCGAATTATTTCTTCTTGAATCGGTGCAAACGTGCGCCGCGATAACGCTTTAAGTCGAGCCGTTAGCTCATCAATTTCAAACGGCTTCACTAAGTAATCGTCCGCTCCCGCTTCTAATCCTTCAACACGATCTTGGACGGCATCTTTCGCGGTTAACATTAAAATCGCCCCATGGTAACCGTTTTTCCTTAATCGTTTACATACGCTCACGCCATCGCCATTTGGCAACATCCAATCCAAAATGATGACATCATAAAACGAAGCAAGGGCATAATCGTAGGCATCTTCACCTTCTTGCACCCAATCGATTTGTTCGATCCCTTTTTTCTTCAATAAATGGACGATGAGTTCCCCTAAATATACATCATCTTCTGCGAGCAACACTTTCATCTTCATCACCTTTTTTCTTTCATCATATCAAATGTCGATGAAAAACGGGTGAAAACGTCATAAAAAACAGAGGGGAGGAAAAACTATATGTGAAAACGATAACAATATGACGAATTTGTGAAAAAGGTTGCAAAGTTTTTATATACCCCTTATAGTATATCTAGAAATACCTATATGGGTATATAAGAAAGGGGGATACGATGAAAAAATTATACTTTCTTCCTCAAAAATATTTACTCGTTAGCGTCCCGGCGACATTGTTGCTCGGATTTATCGTTGGAACGTTTGTCGATACGAGCTTTTTAAAGCCGACCATTTTATTTTCGACAATCGTGATGATTTATGCAACGATGGTTGGTTTTAAATGGAAGGAATTAACTCATTTAAAAGAAAAGAAAATATTGTTTGCGTCTCTCGTAATTAATTTTGCTATCATTCCACT
>NZ_DAITON010000037.1:0-17408 GCF_036834105.1 Anoxybacillus sp.
CTACGACCGCTCGGTTAACAGCCGAGTGCTCTACCACTGAGCTACTGCGGAATAACATTTTGTTTAGGACTGCTTATATTATATTTGTCATTTTTATATGTGTCAACTATCTTTTTTTCGATTTCCCCGTCGAACAACGACGGCTTTTATAATTTAGCACATACATATTTAGCTTGTCAACACCCTCTTTTTATTTTTTTTAATTTTCCTCTACAAAATCCACATACGTATCGACTAGTGTTTATTGCTTTTCTTCGAACATACATATATCGACATGATGTACACTCGTAATAATGCTCTTTTGTCTTTTTTGGTAATACAATAGGCTTACAAAATCGCGGAGCTTTTACCTGCTTCAATAATTCCCGAAAATCACGGTCACGGTGTCGGTAGCCTTTTCCTTCAAGATGTAAATGATAATGACACAATTCGTGTTTAATTATTTGGACAAGTCCTTCTTCTCCGTAGCACTCATAATATTTTCGATTCAACTCAATGTTATGCGTAGAGAGAATATATCGTCCTCCTGTCGTTTTCAAGCGTTCGTTAAACACCGCTCGATGCCGAAATGGCTTATGAAACACTTGTAACGACACGCGCTCAACAAGCGCTTGCAGCTCGCGCTCATCCATTTTTCTTTCCATCCTTTCACCATTGGGCTTTTTCACTCATAGCATATAAGAAAAAATGTGAAGGTGATCATGATGCCAATATGGTTAAAAAATCAAATGCGACGTGCATATTATGAGAAAAATCGCGCGCAAATTAAATTGCTGAATCAATGCTGGTTTTTTTATCGGAAAACACACTGCTCATAACAGTGTGTTTTCCGACGTTGGTGGAATCATCGTTAAGGAAATGCGTTCTTTTTGTAAGTCAACAGAGTCAACCCACACTTTTACAATATCCCCTACTGAAACAACATCAAGTGGGTGTTTCACGTATCGCTCGCTTAATTTTGAAATGTGAACAAGTCCATCTTGTTTCACACCAATATCTACAAATACGCCGAAGTCAACAACGTTTCGTACCGTTCCTTCTAGCTCCATCCCTTTCTTTAAATCTTCGAGCTTTAACACATGTTGCTTTAGTATAGGTTTTGGTAAATCGTCTCGCGGATCGCGCTCCGGTCGTTTTAGAGCATCAATAATATCTTGAAGCGTCAATACACCTATATTGATTTGCTGTGCGATCTGATCTATATTGATCCCCTCAAGTGCAACACGCAACTGCTCACTACCGATCGCCTCCGTCGAGAAACCAAGACGATGCAACAATTGATACACTTCTTCATACCGTTCCGGATGGATCGGAGTGCGGTCTAGAGGTTCATCGCCATCTAAAATGCGCAAAAATCCAATACATTGCTCGTATGTCTTCGCCCCTAATCTTGGAATATTTTTTAGTTGCATACGATTCGTAAACTTTCCATGTTCTTCGCGGTATTTTACAATATTTTCAGCTACCGTTTTTGTTAAGCCAGATACATATTGCAACAATGTCGAAGAAGCCGTATTGACATTTACTCCAACTTGGTTCACAACCGTTTCCACAACAAACCGTAACGACTGTTCTAGCTTTTTTTGTGACACATCATGCTGATACTGACCGACTCCGACGGATTTCGGATCAATTTTTACTAATTCAGCCAACGGATCTTGCACACGCCGGGCGATGGATACGGCACTTCTCTCTTCCACTTGTAAAGATGGAAACTCTTGACGCGCTAAATCAGAAGCAGAATATACGCTAGCCCCTGCCTCATTTACAATTAAATAAAATACGTTTCCTTCCCACTCGGCAATGGTGTCAGCGACGAACTGTTCTGTCTCCCGCGATGCAGTCCCATTTCCGATCGCAATTAATTCGACCTGATATGTATGAAGTAGCTGCTTTAATTTTGCTTTCGCTTTTTCAACTTCATTTTTTGGTGGATGCGGGTAAATCACGTCAATATGAAGCACTTTTCCCGTTTCATCGACGACGGCCAACTTACATCCTGTACGATACGCTGGATCTATCCCTAAAACAACTTTTCCTTTTAACGGCGGTTGGAGCAATAAATTGCGTAAGTTTTCAGCGAAAACATGGATCGCTTGCTCTTCCGCACGTTCCGTCAATTCATTTCGCACTTCCCGCTCAATAGATGGAGCAATATATCGTTTATATGCATCCTCAATAGCTTCGGCGACAATGTGAGCGGCAGATGAGCGGTCGTTTGTTATGATTTGTTTGCGAATGTACGCCATCATTCGCTCCACGTCTACATCAATGGCGATGCGTAAAAAGCCCTCTTTTTCACCGCGGTTCATCGCTAAAACACGATGAGCCGGTGCTTTGGCTATCGCTTCCCGATGGTCGTAGTACATTTCAAATACACGTTTTTCGTCTTTTTCTATCTCTTTTCCAACCGAAGCAATTGTGCCCGTTTGCCAAGTTTGTTGACGAATCCATTGACGGATTGTAGCGTCATCTGACACTTTTTCAGCAATAATATCTTTGACACCTTGAATTACTTCTTCAATCGTATGTACTTCTTTTTGTTCATCAATAAACATTTCCGCCCGATTTGTCACCGTTTCATTCGGAAACGTTAATAACCATTCGGCAAACGGCTCTAACCCTTTTTCTTTCGCGATTGTCGCCCTCGTTCGCCGCTTTTGTTTATACGGGCGATATAAATCCTCCACTTCTTGCAATTTTGTTGCGCTTAAAATCGCTTCTTTTAAGTCGTCTGTCAACTTCCCTTGCTCATCAATTAAACGAACGACTTCCTCTTTTCGTTTTGTTAGGTTTTGTAAATAATTCCATTCGTCTAAAATCGTTCGAATTTGCACTTCATCGAGCGCACCGGTCATTTCTTTTCGATAGCGGGCAATGAAAGGAATCGTATTTCCTTCTTCATGAAGTTGAATGACATGTTGAATATGTACAAGCGGAATGTTTAATTTCGTAGCCAGTTCGTTTAGTAGCTCCAAACAAAATTCCTCCTCTTAAACAAAAATAGCTACACAACGTAGCTATTTTTCCATCATATTAAAAATCAATAAGACCGAGACTAATTTGCAACGCTTCATCAACTTTATCCATCATCTCGTCATCTAGATGGGTAATCTTATCTGTCAGACGTTGTTTATCAATCGTCCGAATTTGTTCAAGCAAAATGACAGAGTCCCGTTCAAATCCGTAGCGCTTTGCATCGATTTCAACATGTGTAGGCAACTTGGCTTTTTGAATTTGCGCAGTAATGGCAGCAACAATGACGGTTGGACTGAAACGGTTCCCTATGTCATTTTGAATAACAAGCACAGGGCGTACGCCCCCTTGCTCTGATCCAACTACTGGAGAAAGATCGGCAAAATACACGTCACCACGTTTGACAATCAAAAGATTACCCCCCGCTAACTAAGCGTTCAACGGTGTGGTCAGCTTCATATTCCGCAAGAAACGCCTCCGATGCAAGCGACAAATTGATTTTCGCCATCTCCATATACCCACGTCTCATCGCTTCTCGAATTTGACGCTTTTTTCGCTCGCGAATGTACATCTTCATCGCTTGATAGATGAGTTCATTCCGGCTGCCGTTTTCTTGCTTGACAATTCCATCTAATTCGCTCACTAACGCCTGCGGTAACCGAATAACAATTTCTGTTGTTGCGCTCGATTCAGACACAAACACACACCTCCAACTAAACTACAACCACATAGTTGCTCCCAATTTACATCATACCATTTCATCTTCGCGATGCAAAGTCATTTCCAGCATCATTCGTTCAAATTTTGTAGAAATTTTTCGAAAAAAACCGTTCTCCTTGCACTCATCTACTATAATACCGCATTTCTCACTTCAATTATACTCTTGTTTTTTAAAAAAATACGGGGAACACGATAACTAATCGTACAAGGAACCTCATAATTGATCGTATGCAAGTGGGCTGCGACATCATCAATGGAAATGCGGTCACCTTGTTGTTCGCCGATGAGCGTGACCTTTGTGCCAATTGGAAGTTCATAAGGTAGGCGAATCATCATTTGATCCATACAAACTCGACCAACAATTGGAGCACGCTTTCCATCAACAAGAACAGAAAAATGCTGCATGCGACGCAACCAACCGTCTGCATAACCGATCGGAACCGTACCAATCCACTCGTCCGTTTTCGCCTCATATGTCGCCCCGTAACTTATTTTTTCCCCTTGTTTCACTTTTTTGACATGCGTTAAGCGACTATGGAGCGAGAACGCTTCTTTTAAAGGATACGGCAATAACGTTTTCATTTCTTGTGACGGCGACAATCCATACATCGAAATACCTAAACGGACCGCATTAAACACGCGATCCGGATAACGCAATCCGGCCGCGCTATTAGCGCAATGAATGACGGGTGGAGTGACAGGCAACCATTTTAACATGCGCATAAACGCATCATATTGAAACTCAAAATAATCGGTCTTTCGTTCATCCGCCGTTGCAAAATGCGTATATACTCCTTCAAGTACGAAACCCGTTTGTTGCGACATAAGCGCAATCATCCGCTCAATCTCTTCCTTCGTTTTAACACCTAGCCGACCCATCCCTGTATCGAATTTGATATGAATCATAAGCGGCTGCTCATATGCATAGGCTAGCGCTTCTTCAACCCATTGCGATTGATATACGGTTAATGAAATATTTTCCTTTGCAGCGAGCGGAGCGTATTGAGGGTTCGTCGCCCCAAGCACAAGAATAGGAACGTCTAAAGGGATACCTTTTTTACGTAGTGCTAACGCTTCATCTAAAAAAGCAACTGCCAATCTTGTCGCTCCTGCTTCAAGCGCTGTTTTCGCCACTTGTATGTCCCCGTGCCCATAAGCATTCGCTTTCACGACAGCTATCACATCAACATGCGAACCGACATGCTTCTTCATGGACTGTACATTATAAAAAATAGCATCTAAATCAATTTCTGCCCATGTATCGCGATAAAAAGCTCTTTCCATCCTTCATACCCCTTCAAAAATATGTTCACGTTTGATTATTTCTTTTCTCTTGATAGGATGTCAATAAAAAAATAAAGACCCGCCATGCGAGTCTTATTTCATCACTTTACCTTGTACAGAACGAGCAATCGCAACCATTTCTTCTTTCGCTAAATCTTGTGAAGCAAGAATAAAATCAACACCTTTATACGTCCACGTTAACGTCCCGTTTGCCATCGCCCCAACTGCAAACCCTAAATCGACCGGTTCGCCTTTGACCGTTGTCGATACGTTCGCTGTCGGGACAACATGCGCTTTTTCTTGTACGAGCGTGAACGATTTTTCTCCAGCGAATGTCATAACGACTCGTTTTCCGTTTGCCGTTGTAAATTCCTTTTCTTCAACAAGCTTCACACCATCGAGCTCATATGTCGGATACATGACCGGAATAGCTTGTTGATTCGCTTCTGCTGTTGCCTGTTGCTCGCTTTCTAACTTTGCCCGTGTCATGTTTTTGCTCACATCAAAAGCATTATGATCAAACGCAGCATTCCACTCTACTTTCGAAAACTCCACTGTCAACATCGGTTGGGAGTCTACGTCCATGACCGTCACTTTGACCGGTGTTAAATCCTTTTTATTTAACGTAATTTCTTGTTTTGGCAACATTTTTTTATTTTCGTAATTTGTTTTTGTTTCAAAAACGTAATGATTTTTTGTTGCTTTAAATGCCGCTTTCGAGTCGGCTAAAATATCTTTGACAAGAGACTCGTACAAATACACTTGACTTGCATTTTGCGGCCAGTCGCTTTGAAAACGAAAACTTTTATTCAGCGCCGGTGTCAATACAAATACCCCTTCGTCGTTTCGTAAAATCATTTGATGTTGATCTCGCTGGGCATTTTTCAAATTCACACGGTAGTAGCTTGGCGACTTATGCCAAATTTCAATTTCATACACTTGCGGCTCCGTTCCCGTTTGAAGTGTCATTTTTGCTTCTGCCTTGTACCCAGACATCGTTTTTACTTTTTCATCGAGCGCCTTTAACACATCTTGTTGGGATTTCTCCCCGCAAGCCGCCAAACTGCCTAAAATAAAAATAAGCAAGCACCAAAAAAGCAACGTTCGTCTCATTTTTTCAACCCCTTTACCTCATTTGGACTTCTTTCATAAGCCATCATATGAGACCAAGGGAGAGAATATGCAGACTAGCTTGACAAGCGTTCAATAATTACTTGAGCAACAGCATAATGGTCGCTATGTGAAATCGAGACGTGCACACGCTGATCGGCTAATAAGGAATCAATGTACGGTTTGCCGTACTCGTCATTTTTCACTTCAACATCACTAAACGACACATGTACGCCAATTCCCGTCCCTAGCGCTTTCGCATACGCCTCTTTTGCGGCAAATCGACCTGCAACAAACTCAATTTTTCGTTTGGACGACAATTCAAAAAACCGCATGCGTTCATTGTCTGTTAGCACGCGTTCGATAAACTTTGGTTGCCTTTCTAACAAATGAGCTATACGACTTAGATCTACAATATCGATGCCAATCCCAACAATCATCTATATCCCTCCAATAAACAAAAAGAAGCTATCTGTTCAGACAGCTCCTATCGTTTTGTGCGTGTTTTCGCTCCCCGTCCACGCGTCTCACTACGACGTTGGCGCGTTTGGACTTGCCGCTTTTTCTCTTTTTTCATAATCGGAGGCTCTTCCGTCAACTGTACCGGCGTCATATCCGGCTCTTTCGTTAACATTTTAATACACGCAGCAACGAGCGAAACAGAGTCGTGCTCTTCTAACAATTCCTCAGCAGCGCGTTTGTAAAATGATAAGTTATTATGCTCAATGGTAGCAAGCAATTTTTCCACAGCCGCCCGCTGTTGACCTTCCAGCGCCTCATCTAACGTCGGTGGCTTCATCCGTTCCATTTTCCGCTTTGTCGTCTTTTCAATATGGTGCAACTGCCCAATTTCACGAGGTGTAACAAACGTAATCGCCATTCCTGTTTTGCCCGCACGTCCTGTTCGACCGATACGGTGAACGTAGCTTTCTGGATCTTGCGGAATATCAAAGTTATAAACATGCGTTACGCCAGAAATGTCTAAGCCCCGCGCAGCAACGTCAGTCGCAACTAAAATATCAATCGAACCTTCTTTAAACTTGCGCAAGACAGATAAACGTTTCGCTTGGCTTAAATCACCGTGAATACCTTCTGCTGTATAACCGCGCAAGTTGAGCGCTTCCGCTAGTTCGTCGACGCGACGCTTCGTTCTTCCGAAAACGATCGCTAACTCCGGAGATTGAATATCTAGTAAACGTGTTAACGTATCAAACTTTTTCTTCTCTTGAATTTCGATATAGTATTGTTGAATATTTGGAACGGTCATTTCTTTTGCCTTTACGCGAACAAGCTCCGGATTGTTCATAAACCGCTCAGCGATGCGGCGAATTGGCTCCGGCATCGTCGCTGAAAAGAGAAGCGTCTGCCGTTCAGTTGGCACATGACTTAAAATGGCTTCAATATCTTCAACAAACCCCATGTTCAACATTTCATCCGCTTCATCTAACACGACGGTATGCACGTTTTGTAAACGGAGCGTACGACGTTGAATATGATCAATAATGCGCCCTGGCGTGCCGACAATAATATGTGGGTGCTTTTTTAATGCTCGAATTTGACGTTCAATATCTTGCCCTCCGTAGATCGGCAAAACGCGCACACACTTCGTTGAGCCAATTTTATACAGCTCTTCAGATACTTGGATCGCTAATTCCCTCGTCGGCGCGACAATAATCGCCTGCACAGCATCGTGGTTCATATCGATTTTTTCAACGAGCGGAATACCAAACGCTGCCGTTTTTCCTGTCCCCGTTTGCGCTTGCCCGATGACATCACGATTTTGCAAACTAAGCGGAATCGTAGCCGCTTGAATTGGCGTCGCCTCTTCAAATCCCATTTTACTAACTGCTTTCATCACTTCTGGACTTAATCCAAACTCTTTAAATGTAACCAATGTTTTCATACTCCTTCTTCAAATAACTTACGAAAAAAGGCATTCCCGTATAGACGGAAGTGCCTTGTTCAAATTCATTCCGTAAACAGCTCTCGTCCATCATACCATTTTATGCATATGTTTTCAACAAATTGAACAACTCTTTTTACTCATTTAGCAAAGAAATGATTTCCTCTAGCTTCATGCCGCGCGATGCTTTCAATAAAATGACATCGCCCGGCTCTATCAATGCTTGCACATCTGCTGCTAATTTCCTTTTGTCATCATACGAACGAACACATCCTTCGCTAAACCGTTCGCTCGCTCGCTCAGCGATCGCTTTGGCGCGCGTGCCGTACGTCAACACGTAATGGATGTTTTGCGGATCGATCATCTCGCCAATTTGCTCATGAAAAGCGATTTCCCTATCACCTAGTTCAAGCATATCCCCAACAATCGCTATTTTTTTGCGATATCCTGTCAGCTCACCGAGCAGCTCAAGGGCAGCACGCATAGATGTCGGGCTTGCGTTATATGCATCATTAATAATTGTTACCCCATCATTTCGCTTGATTACTTCTGTTCGCATTTTTGTTACGGTCAAGCGTGAAAACCCTTCCTTTATATGCGCTACATCGATAGAAGCAAAACGGGCCACAGCAATGGCTACAAGGGCATTCATCACGTGATGACGCCCGAGAAGCGGCATATGGAACATTTCATTTGGCCAATGATTGACTGTAAATGACGTACCATCCGCCTGAACACGAATGTCAAGCGGATAATAATCGTTTGTCTTTGTCATTCCAAACGTTTCGACATACGGAAGCATAGACGGTTGAACACGCGCTTGCAATAACGGTTCGTCCCCGTGATAAATAAATAATCCATCACGTCGCAATCCTTTAATGATTTCAAACTTTGCTGTTGCAATTCCTTCCCGCGAACCGAGCTCTTGTAAATGTGATTCTCCTATATTTGTAATGACCGCAACATCTGGTTCTGCAAGGGTAGAAAGGAGTTCGATTTCTCCAAAACCGCTCATGCCCATTTCGACAACGGCGTACTCCGTGTCTTCTCTTAAACGAAGAAGTGTCAGTGGCACACCGATATGATTGTTTAAATTCCCCTCTGTTTTTTGTACGCGATATACAGTTCCAAGCAGTGATGCAATCATATCTTTCGTCGTCGTTTTTCCGTTGCTTCCTGTCACGCCGATGATACGCGTCCGAAGTTGTTTGCGATACGCATGGGCGAGCTGTTGGAGAGCAACGAGCGTGTCATCAACAAAAATGAGCGGAACGTCTTTCGGTGCATTTGGCTCATGTTTGCTCCATAATGCAGCTGCTGCCCCTTTGTCAAACGCCTGCCTAACAAAATGATGTCCATTAAAATTAGCTCCTTGAAGCGGAACGTATACATTTCCTTGTGCGATTGTGCGCGTATCTGTTGATACACCATGAACGACAACGGAAGCATATCGCTCATCAATCGCACTTCCCGGAATCATCGTTTGAATATTGGCTAATGAACGTGTAATCATGTTATCACCTTAAAATACATACGTAATGTTTTGCTTTTCTTTATATCGCTCGATCGCCAGATGAATGAGGCGCTCGATTAATTGTTCATACGGCACACCTGTATGTTTCCATAAAAGCGGGAACATGCTAAACGGCGTAAAGCCTGGCATCGTGTTTACTTCGTTAATGTACGCTACCCCATCTGCTGTTAAGAAAAAGTCAGCGCGAACTAAACCGGATAAATCGAGCGTTTGAAAAGCAGTAAGAGCCATTTGTTTAATGGTCTCGTATTCTCCGTCAGTAATATTAGCTGGGATGACTAATTGTGTATTTCCGTCGACGTATTTCGCTTCGTAATCGTAAAACTCTTTTTTCGGCACAATTTCACCGACGACGGAACAAATCGGCTCGTCGTTACCGATCACCCCAATCTCCACTTCACGACCGACAATCGCCTCTTCCACAATGACTTTCCGATCGTAACGAAACGCCTCTTGAAATGCGGTTTGTAATTGCTCGCGGTTTTTACATTTACTAATTCCTACACTCGAACCAGCATTGGCTGGCTTGACAAAGCACGGATAGCCAAGCTCACGTTCTACCGTTTCATATACAGTTTCTTTATGCTTTTCCCATTCTTTTTTCAAGAAAAATACGTAACGCGCTTGCTTCAACCCTGCTTGTGCAAACAATTGCTTCATGACGACTTTATCCATGCCGACAGCCGATGCCAACACACCGTTCCCAACGTATGGTACGTCCAACAGTTCTAACATTCCTTGCACCGTTCCGTCCTCTCCGTTCGGGCCGTGCAAAAGCGGGAAAATAACATCGATCCGTTCTTCCTTATTTCCTTCGCGGTTCGCAATAAAATCAAGCGCTGGTAAGCCATGCTCAAAAACTAATTCCTTCACATCTTGCACTTCTCTTTCAATTGCCTTACCACGCCACCACTGTCCGTCCGTTGTAATATAAATCGGTACAACGGTAAACTTCTCTTTATTTACCGCATTAATCACAGAGCGCGCTGTTTGCAGCGATACTTTATGTTCAGGCGATTTGCCGCCGTATAATACACCTAACGTGATCGTCATGTTCGTTCCTCCTCAACTGTTCATGTCACTTCATTATATTGTAGCACAACTACTTTTTTATTTATATGGTGAAACGAGCCTAGATGGTGACAATGCATATTATTTCCCTGCTTGGAAACGATAAAAATACAATTGGAAAAAAGGTGTGTGAATATGAACACGATACAAATGTTATTCGTTTTGATGTTATCCATCGGACTAATGAATCACGTCATCATCATTCCCGTTTTACTTGAAGTTGCTGGGCGCGATGCGTGGATTTCTACCGTAATCGGACTTATGTTGCTCGTTTTGTTTCTTCCTCTCATTTACTTTCCTATGAAACAATCGCAGCAGGCGCACATCTTCCAATGGCTAAAAAAACGTATCGGTGCTCCGATCGCTTATTTAATCGCTTCGATCACATGCATATATTTACTTGTTATTAGCATCGTCACGTTAAAAGATACAACAACGTTTACGACGACGTCGTATTTAACAGCAACACCGAACTGGGCGATTATCGTCACGCTTTGTATCATTTGTTTTTATAACGCCTCCATCGGCTTACCATCCATTGCGAAAACATCCGGTATCATTTTACCTTTTGTCGTCGTATTTGGCATATTCGTCGCTCTCGCAACTACACCACATAAAAACTATGAATTGTTAAAACCGATGCTCGAAGAAGGATGGGGGCCTGTTTGGAAAGGGGTCATGTATGTTGCTGCCGGGTACGGAGAAATTGTTCTTCTCATGTTCATGCAACAACAAATGAAAACAAATATTTCTTTTATGAAACTCATTTTGTTCGGGCTTGTCGCCGCTAGTTTATCGATTGGACCAACGATCGGGGCCATTACAGAATTTGGTCCTGCGGAAGCGAGCCATCTCCGTTATCCTGCATTTGAACAATGGCGCATGGTGAACTTAGGAACATATTTAGAGCATTTTGATTTTTTATCTGTTTACCAATGGCTCGCGGGCGCTTTCATCCGCATTTCGCTCGCAACGGCGCTTATCCCGGAGTTATTTGACATTACAAATAAAGCATCGCGTCGCTGGATATTACTATTCATATACGTCGTCATGTTTTTCGCTGCTATGACTCCAATGAGCGACTATACATTTTTTTATATGTTAAAGAAATGGGTGCTGCCGATTTCGTTTCTGTTCATTTGCTTTCTTTCTACTGTCTTGTTCGTCCTAGCGTTGGCGATACGTATAAAAGAAAGGAGAGCGTCCGCATGACCGCTGAAATCATTGTCGATGAACGAACATTAAAAGAACATTTTGCACAATGTAAAGATGTCGTACTTATGCCAGCTACTATTTATTCGGACGAACGAAAACCACTTTCACTCATTTTCGTCTATTGTGAAGAATTATGTGATACGAAGTTACTTAAAGAGTTTATTTTCCCGACCATTACGCGCATGGGGCAACAATATCCGCTTTATTCCGTTACAGATATTGAAAAATATAAACAAATGCCGCTTCACTTAGTCGGGAAATCCGTCTCTGCTCAACAGCTTGATTTTATCATTTTTAACGGGGATTTAATCATTTACTTCGTCGAAGCCGGGGCGATGTATTCCATTTCGCTCGCGAATCCACCAAACCGCAATCCCGAGGAGCCGAACACAGAAGTGTCGATTCGCGGACCGAAAGACGGCTTTATTGAAGAAGTAGCGAAAAACGTGGCGCTTGTACGCAAGCGGCTAAAAACGAGCAGTTTACACGTCGAACAAGTATTAATCGGCAAACGAAGCCGAACGAAAGTCGATCTTTTATATATAAAAGACATTATAAATCAAGAAACAATTGGTGAGCTTAAACGACGGTTAAGCAATATCAACATCGACGCCTTAACCGGAACGAATCAATTAGAAGAATTGTTAAGTGAAAAATACATTTCGCTATTTCCCATCTTCGCATACTCTGGTCGTCCTGATTTTGTCGTGAATGCGCTGTTAAGCGGACGGTTTGCTGTATTTGTTGATGGCTCACCGACCGCATTGATCGGACCAGCAAATTTAACATTTTTATTAAATACTTCAGAAGACAATAGTACATCATTCGTATTTGTTACGTTTCAACGCATCATTCGGCTTATCGGTGTCAGTGTAGCTGTCTTTTTGCCGGGGCTTTGGACAGCCATTGTTACGTACCATCAAGATCAATTGCCATTTACACTGTTGGCAACGATCGTTCTAGCTAGGCAAGGGGTTCCCCTCCCCGCCCCGTTAGAAGCATTTATTATGGTCAGCTTGTTTGAAATTTTTAAAGAAGCAGGGATGCGGTTGCCGATTGCGATCGGGCAAACGTTATCTGTCGTTGGTGGATTAATTATCGGACAGGCAGCGATTAACGCTGGATTAGCCGCCCCAGGAACGCTTGTCGTTATCGCTACTTCAGTCATCGCAACGTTTACGCTCGTCAACCAGTCACTTGCCGGGACGGTGGCCATTTTACGCTTTATCGTCCTTGCTGCCTCGTCCATGCTTGGATTGTTCGGCTTTATTGCGTCCATGTTTTTTTTACTTATTTATACGGTCAATTTGACATCGTTTGGCGTCCCGTATTTAGCACCGCTTTCCCCGACGACAGGGGATATATGGAAAGTCATTATTACAAGCGGATGGAAAAAGTTTAAAATGCGTCCAAAAATGTTGAAAACGAATGATAATACGCCGGGGGATGAGTCATGAGTCGACTGTTCATTTGCTGCTTTTGCTGTTTGTTTTTAACAGGCTGTTGGGGGATGAAAGAAATTGACCATCTCGCTTACATTCATGCAATCGGGGTCGACTACGAAGACGATCAAGTGATTGCATATGCTCAACTCATTAGTTTTTCAGGGCTTGCAAAAGTCGAAGCAGGAGGAGGACGGCAGAAATCGACTGTCACAATCGGAAAAGCAAAAGGGGAAACGTTTAATGTCGCGACAGATCGGTTGTATCACGCGATTCAACAAGGCGTATCGTGGGGACATATTAAAGGAATCGTTTTTACGGAACGGGCGCTCAAAAAAGGACTTGTGCGTGACGTTATTGATGTGCTTGACCGTTACAATGAAATTCGCCATACCATTTGGGCATTTACAACGAAAGAATCGATTGAACAGCTATTTGAAACAACGCCATTTTTAGATTATTCGCCGTATTTTTCGCTACTGGCAAACCCGACGGATATTTATGAACAAAGTTCATTTGTTCAACCGAAACGGCTAAATCAACTTGTTGCCGCTTCAAATGAAAAGGCGGTCGTGTTCCCCTTACCATCCCTTGCAGTGGAGGAGAAAAGTTGGACGGAAAATAAAAAAAAGAAGCCGATGCTAAAAATCGACGGCGTTTGTTTTTTGCATCGTTACAATAAGCAAGCATGCATGCCGCGCAATAAACTAGACGGTTTGCGCTGGGTTACAAAAGGGACAGGAAGAACGCCCATTTACATTCAACCGGATGGGAAAATGATTGGCACGCTCGTTGTACGCGAACCGAAAGCGAGCATATCGTATAAAGTGAAAAACGGTCTACCTGTTTTCACTGTCGATATACAAGCAACGGGCAGCATCATCGAGCTACGTGAAGACATATCGGAAAAACAAATTATTGCATACGCAGCAAAAACGGTAGAAAAGGAAGTGCAATCGTTATTCGAACTCGGGGTAAAAGAAGGGGTCGATGCGCTTCAGTTATCGAACGCCTTGTATCGCCAAAACGTGAATGACTGGAAGAAATACACAACAAACGGAGTAGTCCCGCTTACAAAGGATACGTTGCAACGTGTCCACGTCAAATTGAGTATTGACACATACGGAAAATCGAAAAAATAAAAGCGATGAGAGTTGCTCATCGCTTCTTTACCGCATGTAAACGCGCTTCAATCCACTCGCTTAACGCCTCTTGCGCTGTTTGTTCACGCTCGAGCCAATATTGTTCGATCCGTTTTTCCAATCGTCCCATCTCCTCATGATCCGATAATACGCGCATTAACTGTTGATCGTACGGTTCATTGTCATGGAGAAAATAAATAAGTCCCTTTGCTTTTAAATAACGCAAATTCATTTGTTCTTGTCCAGGCAAATAAGAAAGCGTAAAAGCAGGAAGTTTTTTTGCAAGCACTTCGCTCATTGTTACACCACCTGGTTTTGTCACAATCGCATCGACTTCATCATACAGCTCGTTCATTTTCGCTGGATCGGAAATGTATCGAAACGGCCGAACACGCGGATCATCCCAGCTTTTCAGCTCGTTATATAGCGCTTCATTTTTGCCGCATAATACAAAATAAGTGAGCTGAGAATGTTTCGCATTCGTTAAAAATTGTTTCATTTTCCCTAATCCTTGATTGCCACCTGCCACTAAAATACGTTTATTTGCCCTTTGCTTTCTTTTCTCGGCAGGTACAATATGTTCATGAATGGGAATGCCTGTTACAATGACGCGATGACGATCGATACGAAACGTTGTACATATAAACCGCTTTGCCTCTTCATGCGGAACGAAATGATAGTTGATTGCTGTTTTTCCCCAAATGCCGCTTAAAAAAAAGTCGGTATATACGTTTACAACCGGAATGGTAACAATCCCCTTTTGTTTCAAGCGTTGTAATACGTGTGAAGGGAATGAATGAGTACATATAACGAGATCTGGCTTTTTATCTTGAAGAAGACGCTTCATTTTTTTTTCAAAATAAAGTAGCCACGGTTCAAGCGTTGGTTGCTCGAATTTTCTCATCCAGCGTCGATACATCCACTCATACGAATGGGGTAATGCCGAAATCCATCGAAGATAAAAATCGGCTACCCGCTTTTCCATTTGTTCGTTGCAATAGCTGAGGAAATCAAGCTTTTCAAAAGACGCCTCTGGAAAGCGACGTTGCAACGAATAGATAAGCGCATCCGCCACTTGATGATGGCCAGATGACATTTGAAACAAAGGTAGGACGAGAATGTTCATCATGACGAACTCCCTTTTAGCTTTGTTTTCTTTTTTTTATATACAACATAACGAAAAATAAACTAAAGAACAACACAGTAAGCCATGGTAAAACGGAAAGTGGGATGTGAATTCGCTCCCCGAGAAACTTCCCTACACATACAAATAAACTGATCCAAAAAGTCGCTCCAGCAAACGCCAAACAGAGAAATGGCAAAAATGGAAAGCGCACAACCCCCGCCATATACGGCGATAGTTGGCGAACGCCCGGAATAAAGTAGCCAAACGTAATAATCCAAAGCGCACGTTTACGGAAATGGCGATACATATAGCGATAACGTCGGCGATGAAAACCGATATAGTGTCCATATTTAAATAATAGCGGTGAGCCGAACGTATAACCAGCAACATAAGCAATCACCATGCCGACTGTCGCCCCGAAAACGGCAAAAAATAAACTTTTGAATAAATGTAATTGGTCATGTGAAATAAAAATGCCGACCAAAAACAGAAGCGACTCTTCCGGTGCTGGAATCCCAACGATCCCAAAGAATAGCGAAAGAAACAGGACAATATAGCCATGAGATTGAATATACGTTAAGATGCTGTTCGCTTCCATTTCCCCATTCCCCTTCTATATCTTTACCCACTTTACATGAGCCGTTTTCAATAATCGCTCTAGCGCTTGCAACATGTTTTGAGGTGCATGTTGATCCGCGCCGAAGGTTGAGCCGCTATCATGTAGCACAATGATCGCCCCGTCCTCTATGCTTCGCATCAATCGTTCATAAAGCCGATCAACACCTAGCGAGGCGTTCCAGTCACCAAGAATATATGTCCACATCACTATTTTATACTTTTTTTGCATAAACAACGTCCATATGTTTATATGTCCCCATGGCGGACGGTAGTATGCAGGACGACTGCCGGTAATGCGCTCAATGGCACGAACTGAACGTTCAAGTTCCCATTCGGCAACTAACGGAGGAAGAAACCAATTGCTCGTATGGTAGTAATGATGTAACCCTATCGTATGACCTTCTTTATGCATCCTTTGAATGAGATGAGGATATTTTTCCGCCTTCGAGCCAACGACGAAAAATGTTGCTTTCACGTCATACTTTTTCAGCAAATCGAGCAACTGGGGTGTGTAGATCGGGTCTGGGCCATCATCAAACGTTAACGCTACACCACCGTTCACCCTTTTTTGTACACGAAACGAAGAAACGCGAGTTAACCATGTCGGACATATGCTATATACGACAAATAGTGCAATGAGCCATATGTATATCAAATGAATAGCTCCTTTCTTGATTATACAATAAAAAAATAGCGCGGTTGAAACTTCTGTACTTTGACTGACAATCTTCCCATTTGTTTACCACATTCGACATACCTTTTGTCGATTTCCGGGGAAATGAATCGAAAAAAGACGATGTGGAAACACATCGTCCTCATTGTACCATATGTGTTGACAACTACACAGGGTAAACTCCATGCTTTCGTTCAGAAAATATAACATATTTCGACATGTATGCATCTAAGCGACGAATAAGCTCGGCACGCAATTCATTCGGAGCAATAATCCCATCGACAACCATTTCAGAAGCAAGCCGATAAATATCGATGTCTTTCCGATATTCTTCACGTTTTTGCTCAATAAATGCAGCCCGTTCCTCCTCAGGAAGTTCAGCAATTTTATTGGCGTATACCGCATTGACTGCTGCTTCCGGCCCCATTACAGCAATTTGGGCGTGCGGAAAAGCTAAACAACAGTCTGGCTCAAATGCTGGTCCAGCCATCGCATACAGTCCCGCTCCATACGCTTTTCGCACAATAATCGATATTTTAGGAACAGTCGCCTCAGACATAGCTGAAATCATTTTTGCACCGTGGCGAATAATAC